>NZ_CVTH01000020.1:0-3571 GCF_900005955.1 Pseudomonas sp. 8 R 14
GAAACCCCACACTACCATCGGCGATGCATCGTTTCACTGCTGAGTTCGGGATGGGATCAGGTGGTTCCAATGCTCTATGGTCGTCAAGAAATTCGGGTACTGAGTCGTGGCCAGCTGGCCTCGCTTCAGCAAATTGGGTATGTGACAGCTGTCGGTGTTTTGTGAAATCTCGAACTTTCGGTTCATTGCGTCTTCACACACCGCAATCTGGCCTTTCGACGCAAATTGCTTGGGTGTTATATGGTCAAGCCTCACGGGCAATTAGTATTGGTTAGCTCAACGCCTCACAGCGCTTACACACCCAACCTATCAACGTCGTAGTCTTCGACGGCCCTTCAGGGGACTCAAGGTCCCAGTGAGATCTCATCTTGAGGCTAGTTTCCCGCTTAGATGCTTTCAGCGGTTATCTATTCCGAACATAGCTACCCGGCAATGCCACTGGCGTGACAACCGGAACACCAGAGGTTCGTCCACTCCGGTCCTCTCGTACTAGGAGCAGCCCCTCTCAAATCTCAAACGTCCACGGCAGATAGGGACCGAACTGTCTCACGACGTTCTAAACCCAGCTCGCGTACCACTTTAAATGGCGAACAGCCATACCCTTGGGACCGGCTTCAGCCCCAGGATGTGATGAGCCGACATCGAGGTGCCAAACACCGCCGTCGATATGAACTCTTGGGCGGTATCAGCCTGTTATCCCCGGAGTACCTTTTATCCGTTGAGCGATGGCCCTTCCATACAGAACCACCGGATCACTAAGACCTACTTTCGTACCTGCTCGACGTGTCTGTCTCGCAGTCAAGCGCGCTTTTGCCTTTATACTCTACGACCGATTTCCGACCGGTCTGAGCGCACCTTCGTACTCCTCCGTTACTCTTTAGGAGGAGACCGCCCCAGTCAAACTACCCACCATACACTGTCCTCGATCCGGATAACGGACCTGAGTTAGAACCTCAAAGTTGCCAGGGTGGTATTTCAAGGTTGGCTCCACGCAGACTGGCGTCCACGCTTCAAAGCCTCCCACCTATCCTACACAAGCAAATTCAAAGTCCAGTGCAAAGCTATAGTAAAGGTTCACGGGGTCTTTCCGTCTAGCCGCGGATACACTGCATCTTCACAGCGATTTCAATTTCACTGAGTCTCGGGTGGAGACAGCGCCGCCATCGTTACGCCATTCGTGCAGGTCGGAACTTACCCGACAAGGAATTTCGCTACCTTAGGACCGTTATAGTTACGGCCGCCGTTTACCGGGGCTTCGATCAAGAGCTTCGCGTTAGCTAACCCCATCAATTAACCTTCCGGCACCGGGCAGGCGTCACACCCTATACGTCCACTTTCGTGTTTGCAGAGTGCTGTGTTTTTAATAAACAGTCGCAGCGGCCTGGTATCTTCGACCGGCATGAGCTTACGGAGCAAGTCCTTCACCCTCACCGGCGCACCTTCTCCCGAAGTTACGGTGCCATTTTGCCTAGTTCCTTCACCCGAGTTCTCTCAAGCGCCTTGGTATTCTCTACCCAACCACCTGTGTCGGTTTGGGGTACGGTTCCTGGTTACCTGAAGCTTAGAAGCTTTTCTTGGAAGCATGGCATCAACCACTTCGTTAACTAAAAGTTAACTCGTCATCAGCTCTCGGCCTTAGAATCCCGGATTTACCTAAGATTCCAGCCTACCACCTTAAACTTGGACAACCAACGCCAAGCTGGCCTAGCCTTCTCCGTCCCTCCATCGCAATAACCAGAAGTACAGGAATATTAACCTGTTTTCCATCGACTACGCTTTTCAGCCTCGCCTTAGGGACCGACTAACCCTGCGTCGATTAACGTTGCGCAGGAAACCTTGGTCTTTCGGCGTGGGTGTTTTTCACACCCATTATCGTTACTCATGTCAGCATTCGCACTTCTGATACCTCCAGCAAGCTTCTCAACTCACCTTCACAGGCTTACAGAACGCTCCTCTACCGCATCACTTACGTGATACCCGTAGCTTCGGTGTATGGTTTGAGCCCCGTTACATCTTCCGCGCAGGCCGACTCGACTAGTGAGCTATTACGCTTTCTTTAAAGGGTGGCTGCTTCTAAGCCAACCTCCTAGCTGTCTAAGCCTTCCCACATCGTTTCCCACTTAACCATAACTTTGGGACCTTAGCTGACGGTCTGGGTTGTTTCCCTTTTCACGACGGACGTTAGCACCCGCCGTGTGTCTCCCATGCTCGGCACTTGTAGGTATTCGGAGTTTGCATCGGTTTGGTAAGTCGGGATGACCCCCTAGCCGAAACAGTGCTCTACCCCCTACAGTGATACATGAGGCGCTACCTAAATAGCTTTCGAGGAGAACCAGCTATCTCCGAGCTTGATTAGCCTTTCACTCCGATCCACAGGTCATCCGCTAACTTTTCAACGGTAGTCGGTTCGGTCCTCCAGTTAGTGTTACCCAACCTTCAACCTGCCCATGGATAGATCGCCCGGTTTCGGGTCTATTCCCAGCGACTAGACGCCCTATTAAGACTCGCTTTCGCTACGCCTCCCCTATTCGGTTAAGCTCGCCACTGAAAATAAGTCGCTGACCCATTATACAAAAGGTACGCAGTCACCCAACAAAGTGGGCTCCCACTGCTTGTACGCATACGGTTTCAGGATCTATTTCACTCCCCTCTCCGGGGTTCTTTTCGCCTTTCCCTCACGGTACTAGTTCACTATCGGTCAGTCAGTAGTATTTAGCCTTGGAGGATGGTCCCCCCATATTCAGACAAAGTTTCTCGTGCTCCGTCCTACTCGATTTCATGACTAAGAGATTTTCGCGTACAGGGCTATCACCCACTATGGCCGCACTTTCCAGAGCGTTCCGCTAATCTCAAAGCCACTTAAGGGCTAGTCCCCGTTCGCTCGCCACTACTAAGGGAATCTCGGTTGATTTCTTTTCCTCAGGGTACTTAGATGTTTCAGTTCCCCTGGTTCGCCTCTTGCACCTATGTATTCAGTACAAGATAACCATCTTATGATGGCTGGGTTCCCCCATTCAGACATCTCCGGATCAAAGTCTGTTTGCCGACTCCCCGAAGCTTTTCGCAGGCTACCACGTCTTTCATCGCCTCTGACTGCCAAGGCATCCACCGTATGCGCTTCTTCACTTGACCATATAACCCCAAGCAATCTGGTTATACTATGAAGACGACATTCGCCGAAAATTCGATCATACTCAATTAAGAGCCACTCACAAATTTTACCTTAGCCTGAGCCGTTACCAGTGAAAGTAACGTTCAGTCTATCTTTCTATCACATACCCAAATTTTTAAAGAACGATCTAATCAAAGACTAGAAATCAACATTCACCATCATACTGATGGAATGCTCATTTCTAAGCTTTCATAACGCAGAAGCAGTAGTGGTGGAGCCAAACGGGATCGAACCGTTGACCTCCTGCGTGCAAGGCAGGCGCTCTCCCAGCTGAGCTATGGCCCCGTATTTCTACAGGCGTTTCCCACACAAAATTGGTGGGTCTGGGCAGATTCGAACTGCCGACCTCACCCTTATCAGGGGTGCGCTCTAACCAACTGAGCTACAGACCCAATTTCG
>NZ_CVTH01000059.1:0-3371 GCF_900005955.1 Pseudomonas sp. 8 R 14
CGGGCTTGGTTACCACAATCAGCGTTGTTTCATGCGGTCGATGACCACCGCCAGCAGCAGGATCGAACCGCGGATTACATACTGGTAGAAGGTGTCGATGTTCTTCAGGTTCATCGCGTTCTCGATGATCGCCAAAATCAACACCCCGGCAATCACATGGCGGATCATGCCGATGCCGCCGCTCAGCGACACCCCGCCCAGCACGCAGGCGGAAATCACCGTCAGCTCGAAACCCTGGCCGATCATCGGCTGGCCCGAGGTCATGCGTGAGGCGAGGATCACCCCGGCCAATGCGCCGATCAGGCCGTGCACGGCGAAGATCAGGATCTTGGTGCGGTCGACATTCACCCCCGCCAGCAACGCCGCTTCCGGGTTACCGCCGATGGCCATGGTGTTGCGCCCGTAGGTGGTGTAGTTGAGCAGCCAGCCGAAAAACAGGAAGCACACGATGGTGATCAGGATCGGCACCGGCACGCCCAGCAGTTGGCCATTGCCAAAGATAAAGAACTGATCCTGGGACACCCCCACCGCCTTGCCGTCGGCAAAGATATAGGCCAGGCCGCGCACGATCTGCATGGTCGCCAAGGTGGTGATCAACGCATTGACCCGCAGCTTGGCGATCACGATGCCGTTGATCAGCCCCACGACCAGGCCCATCAGCAGCGCCGCGCCAATGCCCAGCATGACGCTGTCGGTATCGCGCATCACAATCGCCGCCACCACGCCGGCGCAGGCAATCACCGAGCCTACCGACAAGTCGAAGTGCCCCGATGCCAGGCAGAACAGCATGGTGCAGGCGGCGATGCCCACGGTGGAAATCGCCAGGCCCAGGCCGCGCATGTTCAACGGCGAAAGGAAGTTATCGATGAGCAAGGCGCACAGGACAAAGATGCCCACCGCTGCCAGCAACATCGCCCAGTTGTCGAGCAGTGCGCGCATATCGAGGGGTTTGCGTGCCGTCGGCAGCGCGTTGTTTTGAGTCGTCATGGTCTTCTCTCAGTTCGCCAGGCCGCGCGGCAGGGCCAGTTGCAGCAGGTTGGATTCGGTCGCGTGTTCGCGGGTCTGTTCGCCGCGCATCGCGCCTTCGCACAGCACCAGGATGCGGTCGGAGATGCCCATCACTTCCATCAGGTCGCTGGACACCACGATCACCGCAATGCCCTGGGCCGCGAGGTTATGGATAATCTGGTAGATCTCGGCCTTGGCGCCGATGTCGATGCCACGCGTCGGCTCATCCAGCAGCAGGACCTTCATGGGCATCGACAGCCAGCGGCCAAGAATGGCTTTCTGCTGGTTGCCGCCGGACAGGTACATGATCTTTTGCGCGGCAGTCGGGGTTTTGACCTTCATTGCCTTGATCTGCTGGTCGGCATTGCCCTTCTCCCAGCCATCGCGCAGCAACCAGCCGAACGAAGAGTGGGCTCCACGGGCGCTGATATTGATGTTCTCGGCGACGCTGGACAGCGGAATGATGCCTTCCTTCTTGCGATCTTCCGGGCACAGCAGCACACCGGCGGCGATGGCGTCGCGGGGTGAGCGCAGTTGCAGGGCCTCCCCGCATAACTCAAGGCTGCCGGCGCTGGCGCGTTCCAAGCCGCTGAGCAAACGGAACAACTCCGTGCGCCCTGCCCCGACCAAGCCGAACAAGCCAAGGATTTCGCCCTTGCGCACCTCAAAACTGACCGGCTCACGCAAACCCGGACCCAGCAAACCGTCGACCTTGAGCGCCACCTCGCCGTGCTCGCGCGGGCGGTAGTCGTAGATGTCCTGGATGTCGCGACCGACCATGCAGGTCACCAACTGGTCGTGGGTCAACGCGCTCATGTCGTCGAAGGTGCGCACGTAACGGCCGTCCTTGAACACCGTGACCGCGTTGCAGATGCGGAACACCTCTTCCATGCGGTGCGACACGTAGAGCACCACTTTGCCCTCGTCCCGCAGGCGCGTAATGATCGCCATCAAGCGGTCGATCTCCCGCGCCGACAGGCTGCTGGTCGGTTCGTCGAAGGCAATCACATGGGCGCCACGGGACAGCGCCTTGGCAATTTCCACCAGTTGGCGCTGGCCCAGGGACAGGCGCCCGAGTTTTTCCTCGGGGTCGATTTCATCCGCCAGGCCCTTGAGGCAAGCCAGGGCCTGCTTGCGCAACAGGCCCCGGTTGACCACGCCGAAGCGCGAGGGCAAATGCCCGAGGAACAGGTTTTCGGCGACGGTCATTTCCGGCACCAGGTGCAGCTCCTGGTGGATCACCGCTACGCCGCTGGCGATGCTGTCGGCGGCGCATTTGAACGCCATGGTCTGCGCGCCGATCTGCACCGTGCCGCTGCTGGGAATATAGGCGCCGCCGAGGATCTTCAGCAGCGTCGACTTGCCCGCACCGTTCTCGCCCATCAGGGCGTGCACCTGCCCCGGGTGGGCGGTGAAGCTGATGCCGTCCAGCGCCTTGACCCCGGGAAAGGTTTTGCCGATAGCGTCGAAACGCAGGGCCGCCGCCGTCATTTCCACAGCCCGATCTTGGTCAGTTCTTCCTGGAAGTTGGCGCGGGTGATCAGGGTCACTTCATCCATGGCCGTGTATTTAGGCGGCTCAGTGCCTTTGGTGACCCACTCGTACATCATCAGCGCAGTGTTGTAGCCTTCGATGTGCGGGCTTGGCAGCATCGAGCCGAAGAAGCCGCTGTTGGCTTTCTTCAATTCGCCGATGGCGTCGGTGCCATTGATGCCGATACCGATCACGTTGGCGGCGGCGAAACCGGCGCTTTCAGTGGCGCGCACGCCGCCGAGCACGGTGTTGTCGTTCATGCCGCCGATGATCAGGTTTTTCGCGCCGCTGGGCAGCTTGACCAGGGCCGAGTTGGTGGCGTCCATGCTGCCGGGGACGTCGAGGGTTTTCAGCGCGGCGGTGAGGATGTGGTCCTTGGGAATGCCGGCTTCTTCCAGGGATTTGATCGAGCCATCGGTGCGTTTTTTGCCGGTGTCGAGTTCATTGAAGGTGTTGATCACCGCGTAGGTGTCCTTCCAGTCCCAACCGCGTTTTTTCGCTTCGGCGGCCATGGCGGCACCTTGTTTCTGGCCCACTTCAAACGCGGCCATGCCCAGGTACGGCACGTCCTCCATGAAGTTGCCCTTGGCGTCGACAAAGCGATCATCCACGGCAATCACTTTCAGGCCATTGGCCTTGGCCTTGGCGACGATGGCCGGGCCCAGGGACACATCCGGCGGGCAGATCACAAAGCCCTTGGCGCCGTTGGCGGCCAGGCTGTCGATGGCCGAGAGGGTTTTCTCGCCATCGGGCACGGCGATCTTGATCACGGTAAAGCCATGTTCCTTGCCGGCTTTTTCGGCAAAGGCCCATTCGGTCTGGAACCACGG
>NZ_CVTH01000016.1:0-72632 GCF_900005955.1 Pseudomonas sp. 8 R 14
ACCCCCGCATCCCCACCCGACCGAGCCCACCCCATGAATCCACTCTCCCTCCTGAAAAAATCCCGGCCCGCTCGCCAAGGCACCACCACCCTCACCAGCACCGCCAACAACCTGGACGCCGCCCTCACCGCCCTACGCATCACCCCCACCCTGATCACCGGCTTCATCTCCCCCCATCTGGACATCGACGCCATCGCCGCCAAGCTCAAACGCCGTTTCCCCCAGTCCACCCTCAGCCTGTGCACCACCTCCGGCGAGCTCTGCAATGCGCCCGGTTCGCTGTATTGCGCCACGGGCGAGCGTTGGGACCGGGTGGTGTTGCAGTTGTTCGACGACAGTCTGATCGCTTCGGCCGAGGTGGTGATGGTGCCGTTGGAGTGTGAGGACATTCGCGGTGGCGGCACTCGCCTGGGGATGCAGGAGCGGATTGCCAAGTTGGTGGCGAATATCAAGCGGGTGCAGGTACGTACGTCGATCGATCATCGCGATACGTTGGCGTATGTGGTGTTCGATGGGTTGTCGGCGTCGGAGTCGTTTTTCATGGAGGCGCTGTATGAGTCGGGGCGGTTTCCGTGTTTGTTTGTGGGGGGATCGGCCGGGGGTAAGTCGGATTTCCAGAAGACGCTGATTCATGACGGCCAGCGCAGTTATCAGCACCATGCGCAGATTGTGTTCTTGAAGACGGCGGCCCATGTGCGGTTTGGGGTGTTCAAGAGCCAGAATTTCAAGGCGGCGGATTTGACCTTCAGTGTGCTGACCGCGTCGGTGGAGGACCGCACGATTGACCAGGTGATCGACAGCAGCGGCAATATCAAGAGCATGGTGCAGGCGCTGTGTGATGCGTTCAGTTGCGCGCCACAGGCGTTGGAGTCGAAGCTGGCGGATTATTCGTTTGCGATTCGGGTGGGCAGTGAGTTGTTTGTGCGGTCTATCGCGCGTATCGATTATGAGCAGCAGATCGTGCAGTTGTTTTGCGACGTGGCGCCGGGCGAGGAGTTGGTGATGGTGCGGCGTACGCCGTTGCGTGAGGCGACGCGCCTGGACTATGAGCAGTTCTTGCGTGGTAAGGGTGGCCAGCCGGTGGCGGGGATTTTGAATGACTGCATTCTGCGCCGGCTGAACAACGGCTCCGAGCTGGGCAGCATGGCCGGCATTTTTGGAGATGTGCCGTTGGCGGGGTTTTCGACCTTCGGGGAGATTTTGGGCCTGAACCTGAACCAGACGCTGACGGCGATTTTCTTCTTTCGGGTGGCCAAGGGTGCGAGTTTCAGTGATGAGTACGTGGACAATTTCATCGCCCATTACGGCGAGTTCAAGGCGTTTTTCCTACGGCGTCAGGTGAAGAAGCTGGCGGGGTTGAACCATGTGGTGGTCAAGCAGATTACCGCGTTCAAGAACAATGACTTCACCGACACCCTGAATACCCGAGGCCTGGACCGCAATATCCTGCCAGTCTTCGAGGGCCTGGCCGACTTGGGCCTGGTGTTGGCCCAGGCCGAGCGTCAGCAGGAGGACATCGCTTCGCAGCTCAAGCATTACTCCGGCGAGTTGCACGCCTCGATGGATGAACTGGTGGGCACGATTGGCCAGCAGAACAGCGTGTCTGCCCAGGCCGGGGCCACGGTGGAGGGGCTGTCGAGCCAGGCGGATGTCGCGGTGCAGGGCGCACGTACGCTGGCGGGGTCGAGTTTGCGTATTCAGTCGATTGTGCAGGTGATCCAGCAGATCGCCGGGCAAACCAATTTGCTGGCGCTCAACGCGGCCATTGAAGCCGCGCGCGCCGGCGACCTCGGCCGCGGCTTTGCGGTGGTGGCAGACGAGGTGCGCAAGCTGGCGGAAATCACGCGCAAGAATGCGGCGGAAATTGGTGTGGATATCGACTTGTTGTCGAGTGAGATCCAGCGGGTGGCCCAGCAGATTGAAGACCAGTCCACCGGGGTGGGTGCGCTGCGGGAGATGCTGGATGTGCTGGAGGCGTCGAGCCGCGCCACCGAAGGCACGGCGCAACGGACCAAGACCATTGCCGATACGTTGACCGGGCTCACCCATGCGTAGGCGCTAGCAGCAGGTAAAAAAACGGCGCGGGGCTCATGGCACTGAACGGGGAATTCAGTGCATGATGCGTCGCTCATATCAAGGACGATAACAACCGTGAAAAGCGCCCTCGCCGCCCTGCTATTGCTGTGCCTGACCGCTCCCGCCTTCGCCGCCGAAAACCCCGTCGGCTTCAAGACCGTCACCCTGCCCGATACGCAAGAAAACCGACCACTCGAACTGGTCGTCTGGTACCCCGCCACCACCACCGCCAAACCCACCCTGATCGCCGACAACGCGGTGTTCATCGGTGCCCTCGCCGTACCCGACGCCCCGCCGGCTGCCGGTGAGCATCCGCTGGTGGTGCTCTCCCACGGGTATGGCGGTAACTGGGGCAAGCAGGTGTGGCTGGCCAGTGCGTTGGCGCATCAGGGCTACATCGTGGCGGCGGTCAACCACCCCGGCACCACCACCAAGGATCGCAACCTGCAAACCGCCGCGCAGTTATGGCAACGCCCGGCCGACCTGAGCCGCGTGATCGACGCGGTATTGGCCCAGCCGAAGCCATTTGGCGCGGTCGCGAATGGCCAGATTGCCGCCGTGGGCCATTCCCTTGGCGGCTGGACCGTGCTGGAAATCGCCGGGGCGCGCTTCGACCCCGAGCTGTTCAGCCGCGACTGCAGCGCCCACCCCAAGCTCGGCGGCTGCATCGGCTATCAGGAGATGAATCCCGCTGGCACGCCAGAAGGTAAAGCGCGCTTGGCGGCGGATTTGAGCGACAAGCGCGTCACCGCCATCGTGTCCCTGGACCTGGGCCTGTCGCGCGGCTTCACCGACGCCAGCCTGGCTGCGCTGCCGGTACCGGCGCTGGTGATTGCGGGGGGCGTGCCGTCGGAGGATATGGACCCGCAGCTGGAGTCCGCCGACATGGTCAAGCGCCTGCCTGAAGCAACGACGAAGTATGTGGAGATCAGCGACGCCACCCACTTCAGCTTTATGTCGATCTGCAAGCCGGGCGGCATGGCGTTGATTGAGGAGAGTTCGCCGGGCGACGGCATGATTTGCCGCGATGGTGAGGGGGCTCGGCCACGGGCGGTGATTCAGCAGCAGGTGGTGGGGCTGATCAGTGAGTTTTTGGGGCGCAAAGCGCCTAACTAAAGAAAAGGCTATTCAAGAAAAAACGAATCAAATACGATGCATAAGTGTATTAACCCTCACAAATGCATTGCATAGGATGCAAACACTGTGGACGATTTAGGTTTCCTGATCAAAAACCTGCGAAAGGCAGCTGGCCTTTCCCAAAGCCAGCTCGCACTTCGGCACGGTATGAGTCGTGCAACCATCTCCGGAATCGAGAACAACACCATCCCCGAAGTGGGAATTCGCAAGGTGGCTGCGATCCTTGAAGGGTTAGGGTACGAGTTAACCGCGACACCTAAGCGTCGACGCAAAACGCTGGATGAACTGAAAGCAGAAAACGTCCATGACTAGACCAAGCGATCGGCTGCACATCGGCACCAGCGGCGTGCCTGCCGGAATACTCGGGCGCGGCGAAGAAAACCAGCGCGATTCGGTGTTTTCGTATAACCCGGCAGTCACCGAAAAGAACGCGGTTTCCCTGACCATGCCGGTGCGCCTGGAGAGCTACATCTGGGCGTATGGCATCCATCCCCTGTTTGAGATGCATCTCCCCGAAGGCCACCTGAAAGCGGAGCTTGTGCGACGTTTCAGCAAGTCAGTGCGAGGCTTTGATGACTTCACATTGCTGGGTATCGTCGGCCCCCATCAACTGGGCCGCATCAGCGTCGCCCGAGCCACTGCGGATGAATTACTACCTGAAATAAAACTCTCCGAGCTGCTCGTGTATGACGGGGCGAAAGATCTGTTCGACGACCTGATGAAAACCTACGCAGCCTACTCAGGCGTTTCGGGCGTTCAGCCGAAGGTACTGGTGCGCAACGTTGACGATACGAATCCTGACGTTGCGCGTCTCACCCATCGTGGCGCTACGCACTTGGTGAAGGCCTTCAATGATTCAGACTTCGCGCAACTGGCCGCCAATGAGTTTTTCTGCATGCGCGCGGCATTTCATACAGGCCTTGAAGTGCCTGAATGCCAGTTGAGTCAGCAGGGTAAGTTTCTGGTGGTCAAACGGTTCGACATCGGTGAAAGCGCCTACCTTGGTTTTGAAGATATGTGCGTTTTATCCGGATGGGGGACAGATAAAAAGTACGACGGTAGCTACCAGGGTTGCGCGAAGTTGATCAAGACTTACGTCTCTCCTTCTCTTGTGACCAAGGCACTTGAGGACTTTTTTATGATGGTGGCGCTCTGCGCCGGCATACAAAATGGAGACGGGCACTTGAAGAATTTCGGCCTGCTCTATGAGAACTGCGCAGAAGACGCCGATATTTGGCTCGCGCCAGCTTACGACCTTGTGACGACCACGGTGTATCAAGTCAACGACATTATGGGTCTGTTGCTCGGCGGTTCAAAGGCTTGGCCAAAACGTAAGATGCTGGTCCAGTTCGGGCGCAGTTCGTGCAGTTTGACAGAAGCCCGTTGCAATGAATTGCTCGCCAGAGTCCACAGCGGTATGAGCCGTGCAATGGTGGAGCTTTCGGAGTATCGAAGCACCCACCCGGAGTTTGATGTTGTTGGGGAAAAGATGACCGCTGCATGGGCGACAGGGCTGGCGAGGAGTATTGAGCCGGCGTGATTGTGCTTGCTTGGTATAGGGCGGTGATTCAGCAGCACGGCTGACTATTTATCGTTTTAACTTTATTGAACGGCGGAGCGAACATGCAAGAAAGTAAACCACTGAAGGGACTGGGCGGTTGGCTGATCGTGGTTGGGTTGGGCCTGTTTATAGCCTTGGCGCGTCTGGGTTATGCCCTTATCGCGGTGTATTACCCGATATTCGCAGATGGCGCGTTTAGTACCCTCACCTCATCCGGCCCGACGATGACTAACGCCCTGTGGGGCGCGATCCTGATTTCAGAAACCCTCGTCAATGCAGTCTTTATCGCGGCCTTTGGTTATTTGGTTTACCTGTTCTTCTGCGAACATTATTTATTCCCCAAGGTTTATATCGTCACGCTCATTGCCTCGGCTGTTTACGTTCCACTTGATGCATGGTTCAGCTCGCTTGTTCTGGTGGATGAACCCATATTCGACTACAACACGACCAAGGAAACCGTCCGCGGATTGGTGTCCACCTCGATCTGGGTCCCCTACATACTGTTCTCCAAAAGGGTCAAGGCAACGTTTGTCCAACGCCGGCCGGTTGCGGCGCAAGCGCCTGGCCCCGTCAGCCTTTGACGCGGTGAGCATCGAGCCTGCCCGATGACCGGCTGGCGCTCACCGGCAAAGAAAAACGCCACCACCAGCCACACCCTGCCAGGCAGGCTGCCCCCATCACATCGATAGCACTGATGATTACTATCGAACCTCTCGCCTAGCGTTGCCGAGCCCGATTCCTATAATAACCTTCTAATTTTTCACCCTCGCCTGGCCTCAGGCGACATCCCCCCTTGGAACCCAGCATCATGCCAAGCGCCCTCCAGGCCCCCAGCGGCCGTCCCGAACATAATCAACAAAGCGTCAAACAGCAGTGGCTGGCGATTCTCTCGGTCGCGGTGGGCGCCTTCGCCCTGGTGACCAGTGAATTCCTGCCGGTGGGTGTACTCAACGACGTCGCCGCCGACCTCGGTATCAGTGCCGGTCGCGCCGGGCTGATGGTGACGCTGCCGGGCATCATGGCTGCCCTCGCCGCGCCGTTCCTGTCGGTGAGCATTGGTGCCATGGACCGTCGTTACCTGCTGATCGGCCTGACGCTGATCATGATCATCGCCAACTCGGTCGTGGCCTTTGCCAGTGACTTCAACCTGCTGCTGTTCGGCCGCGTATTGCTGGGCATCAGCATCGGCGGGTTCTGGGCCACGGCCATTGCCCTCAGTGGGCGGTTGGCGCCCAAGGGCGTGGGCGTCGCGAAGGCCACCTCGATCATCATGATGGGCGTGACCCTGGCCACCGTGCTCGGCGTGCCCGTCGGTACCTGGCTCAGCGGCCTGATGGGCTGGCGCATGACGTTCCTGGTCACTGCGTTGCTGGGCGTGCCGGTGCTGCTGGCGCAGGTGTTCCTGCTGCCGCGGCTCACCCCGGAGAAGGCCATTCGCATCAGTGACCTGCCGGCGTTGTTTATCAACCCACAGGCGCGGATCGGGTTGATCGCGGTGCTGTTGATCGGCCTGGCGCACTTTGCGGCCTATACCTATGTCGCGCCGTTCTTCAAATACAGTTCCGGCTTCGACGGGCCGACGATTGGTTCGCTGTTGCTGCTCTTCGGCGTGGCCGGGGTGTTCGGCAATATCTTTGCCGGTTTCGCCGCCAACCGCAGCGTGCGTCACACCCTGTTGCTGGTGGCGCTGATGATCGGCACCAGCACCGCGCTGTTCCCCCACTTCGCCACCGGCATGACCGGCGCAGCGATGCTGATCGGGCTGTGGGGCTTCGCCTTCGGCGCCTTCCCGGCCTGTGCCAGTATCTGGATGTTTGTGGTGGCGCCCAAGGATGTCGAACGCGGCATGCCGCTGTTTGTGGCCTTGTTCCAAGTAATCATTGCCTTGGGCTCGTTCTTCGGTGGGCGGATCGTCGACCAGTTGGGCAGCTCGGTGCTGTTGAGCCTGGCCACGGCGCTGCTGGGCTGCGGTTTTGTCACCGTGCTGGTGTTGGGGCGCAACGTCAGTAATAGCCTGGCGACCCAGCCTGGCTAGGCCTGTGCGGCGGCTACGTGGGGAGCTGTCGCCATTTTTAAGCTGGTATCATCGCGGCCTGTCCAACCCGGGTACAACCTATGAATCGCCAGAAAAAACTGCAACAGCTGTTCAAGGCCAAAGCCAAAAAGGCCAGCGCCAAATTGGCACCGAAATCCAAGGATAAGTACATCAGCAAGGCCGAGCGGGAAAAGCTGGCGGCTGAGGCCGCCCAGGCGCCAGACATGTCCCCCGAGGGTTAACTCAGCAACCGCTCAGCGCTTCGGGCCGGCGCTCACCGGCAAAGAAAAACGGCCGCAGGCGCACGCCCACGCCGTTGCCGATAAACGCCGCCACCAGCCACACCCAGCCATGCAGGCTGCCCGAGGCGATGCCGCTGAAGTACGCGCCGATGTTGCAGCCGTAGGCCAGGCGCGAGCCGTAGCCGAGCAGCAGGCCGCCGATCACTGCGGCCAGCAGCGAGCGGGCCGGGATCTTCAGGCTGGGGGCAAAGCGTCCGGCCAGGCCGGCGGCCAACAGCGCACCGAGGACGATACCGATGTCCATGACGCTGGTGATGTCTTCCCACACCGGCGCAGCCAGGGCCTTGGCGTTGCCCGGCATTTGCCAGAACGCCCAGCTGGCCACGTCCACACCCAACCCGTTTGCCACCTTGGCGCCCCACAGCGCGAAGGCCGAGGTAATCCCCCACGGCCGCCCGGCCAGCGCCAGGGTGGCGTAGTTGAGCAACGCCAAACCAATCGCGCCCCATACCAACGGCCATGGCCCACGCAGGAAGCGGCGCAGGCCTTGGTGTTCGCTGGTCACGCCTTCTTCAAGCTGGCCGTGGCGGCGCTTTTCCAGGCTCACGGTGACGGCCGCGATGAGCGCAAACATGGCCAGGCTGGCGAGCAACGCGGGCACTACGCCGAAGCTCTTGACGATGGACACCGCCGGGAACGCCGGCAATGCAAACCACCAGTCCACATGGTGGGTGGCGATCAGCGAGCCGCAGATAAAGAACAACAGCGTCACCAGCATGCGCGCATTACCGCCGCCCACCGTGAACAGCGTGCCCGAGGCACACCCGCCGCCCAACTGCATGCCGATGCCGAAAATAAACGCGCCGAACACCACCGACACCCCGGCCGGCGCCACCAGCCCGACCACCGGTTGCCCGAACAACGTGCCCGCCCCCAGCGCCGGGAAAAACAGCAGCACCGCCAGCGCGAGCATCACCATCTGCGCCCGCAGGCCAGCGCCACGGCGATCATTGATAAACACGCGCCAGGCAGAGGTGAAGCCGAAGGCAGCGTGGTAAAGGGTCAAGCCCAGCGCGGCGCCAACCACCAGCAACAGCACCTGGCGCGAACCGACGCTGTTTTGCAGGAACAGGGCGCCCAGCACCAGGATGACAAAGGCCACCAGCGGCGCGACAGGCTTGCGCGCAGGGGTGAGGGAAAGAGAGGTGCTCATGGGGTATCTCGGTTTGATTTGAAGGGGTGATTGCGAAGGGGCGAGTATAACCTGTGGGCGTTGTCGATCTTCAGCGAGGCTGCGATAGCGATGTGTCAGGCAACGTAGATGCAAGCGATGCCACCGCCAGCGCAGCCTCGCCAGGGCTCGATAACCCATCTAAAATTCAACATAACCAATTGATTTTTAAGGATTAAAACTTAAAAAAAAGTCTTGAGTCTTGCATAAACAATTTCAGGCTGACCGAATTCCTGTGGTGAGCGGGCTTGTCCCGCGTTGGGGTGCGAAGCGCCCCTGATGAAGATGAATGCGGTGTATCAGGTACTCCTCCGCGCCTGGTTTTGGGGCTGCTGCGCAGCCCAACGCGGGACAAGCCCGCTCACCACAGGGTCCCAGTTGGCTACACAACAGCCTCTCGCTGCGGTCACCTTGTATAGGGGGGTGGGGTATGACACACTCCGCCGCACTATAGGTAGGGGGGGTATACCGTGGGCCATATCGCAGCCAACAAAGACAGCCTGATAAAACGGGTCAAGCGCATCGCCGGGCAGATTCAGGCGGTGGAAAAAGCCCTGGCGTCGGACGCCGACTGCGCCAAGACCCTGCACCTGGTGGCCGCTACGCGCGGCGCCATCAACGGCTTGATGGAAGAAATCATCGAAGAACACGCCAGGGCGCACGTGGCCGATCCCTCCCTCAGCGAGGAAGAACGCAGCAAGGGCGTCGAAGAACTGCTCGAAGCCATCCGGCGCTACGCCAAATGACGCCCACGACCCACCACGCCCACGACCATGTGTTCCTCGGCGCCGCCCACGACGAGAACGCCAGGCGCACCCTGTGGGTGGTGATGCTGACGGTGGTGATGATGGTGGCGGAAATTGCCGCCGGCTACCTCACCGGCTCCATGGCCCTGCTGGCCGACGGTTTTCATATGGCGACCCATGCCGGTGCCTTGGGCATTGCCGCCGCAGCCTATGCCTATGCCAAACGCCATGCGCGCAGCCCGCGCTACAGCTTCGGCACCGGCAAGGTGGGCGACCTGGGTGGCTTCGCCTCGGCGCTGATCCTGGCGCTGGTGGCCCTGGGCATTGGCGTCGAGTCGGTGATCCGCCTGCTGAAACCCACCGAGGTGCAGTTCGGTACCGCCACCCTGATTGCCGTCGTGGGCCTGGTGGTGAATATCGTCAGTGCGCTGTTGCTGGGCCACGGTCACAGCCATGAGCACGATCACGAGCACCACCACGGCAGCGACAACAACCTCAAATCCGCCTATGTGCATGTGCTCGCCGATGCGCTGACCTCGGTCCTCGCCATCGCCGCCTTGCTGGCCGGGCGTTACCTGGGCTGGGTGTGGCTGGACCCGGTGATGGGTATCGTCGGTGCCATCGTGATCGCGCGCTGGGCCTGGAGCCTGATGGGGGTGACCGCCGGTGTGCTGTTGGATCAAACCGATGAGCACGTCGCCGCCGAGATCCGCGAGTTGGTCGAGCAACCCGGCGACGCCAGGATTACCGACCTGCACGTGTGGCGCGTGGGCCCCGACGCCCACGCAGCGATCGTGAGTGTGCTCGGCCAGGCGACCACGGATGCCGACACCCTTCGCGAGCGTCTCAAGGCGGTGCATGAAGTGAGCCACCTCACCATTGAGTTTCGTTCGGCGTAAGCCTTTACCCCCCCAGGTGACCCCTTGGCTAAAGACATCGAAAACCCCTGCGTCTCCACCTGCCAGCTCAGCGGCGACCTGTGCGTCAGCTGTGGCCGCAGCAAGGACGAGATCCGCAAGTGGAAACGCATGAAACGCCCCGAGAAAATGGCCGCCGTGCAACGTGCAACCCAACGCTTGAAAGCGTTGAAAAAAGCCAGGTAAGCCGCTTGATCAGGAGCGCCCCACCGACCCCGATACCGGAAGGTTACCCAGCAATTTGAGCCCGGTGCTTTTCACGAAGGTGTCGTAGTCCATCGGCTTCTGGATACGCGTTTCGGCGTTGGGCAGCACGTAGGCCCAGGCGCGCTGGCTGGAGGCGTCGTACACAAGCTTGAACAGGCGCGTCGGCACCCAGACCTTGTTGGCGCCGATGGTGCTGTAGCCCGGGTCGAACAGCGGCCCGGTGAACACATACACGTCACCGCCCGCGCGCACCGCGAACTTGCGCACGTCGGCCTCGACCTTGTTCCAGATCTTGCGGTTGTTGGTGGGGTCCTGAGGCACCATGTTCGACAGCGCAAACGACTGGGCCATGGCCTTGGCATCGGGGGCATCGGCGGCCGGGGATTGATGGCCGCGATCCATGGCCGGTTGCTGGCCATGGTAGTCGCTCAACTCGGCCCGCGCGCCCTTGGGAATGCGCGGGTCCGCGTAGAAATGGTTGGTCCGTTCCTCGCCTTTGGCGTCCTTGAGCTGGCGGGCGTTGAGGCGCTCGACCACCACCAGCGGCGTCTTGCTGGTTTGCGAATACAGCACGGCGAAATGGTCGGAGCACAGCGCCAGGGGTTTCATGCTGGCGGGAATGGTTGCGGTTTTGATCGGCGTCGCGCCAGGGAATACATCGGCACAGCTGTCGAACGACAACTGCCGTTCCTGAGTGGAATAAAGGTCTATCGCACCACGGGCATGTGCCCCGGCCGAAAACAGGATAAAGGCCGATAGCCCAACTGCAATGTTGCGTAGGTACATGGATTGAATCTTCGAAGGAAAGTGAAGCGGCAGGCTCCGCGTACGGAGCCAAGTGAATGATATTTCGAGGATTATGGACTAGCAGATGTCAGATTAGTGCCCGAGCGACGCCGGCTTTCCCGCACCCCGCGCGCCCGGCTTGAAGCCATGGGCGCTGGCCACCCAGGCAATGGCAAACGACACGGCCACCAACAGCAGCATCGCCCACGCAAATGCGCCCACGCCCCAGGTGTCCAGCAGCACGCCACCGACCACGCCGCTGCCGGCAATCGCGCTGTTCCACGCCACCACGTTCAGCGACAGCGCCACATCCGCGCCCTCTCCCGCCGCATCCGCCAGGGCGGTTTGCAGCAAGGTCGCGGCGCCGCCGAAGCTCAGGCCCCAGACCGCCACGCCGAGGTAAATCACCTGCGGCATCGTTCCCAGTAAGCCGAACACCAGGCTGATGAGCGCAAAGCTCGCCAGGCTTGCCAGCACGGTGTTGCGCAATAACGGCTCAACCAGCCTGGCCGTGAGCCAAATCCCCGCCAGCGCAGCGATCCCGAAGACCAGCAACACCAGGTCCACGCGCTCGGCCAAACCGGCCGGCGCCACGAACGGTGCGATGTAGGTGTACAGAATGTTGTGCGCCAGCATCCAACTGATCACCACCGCCAGCACAGGGCGCACGCCCGGCGTGGTCAGCACCTTGCCCAGCGACAGGCGTTGATGGGCGGGCTGCGGCGCGTAGTCCGGGACTTTTACCAGCACCCAGGCGATCAGTATCAGGCTCACCGCCGACATCAGGCCGAAGGTGGTGCGCCAGCCCAACAGGCCACCGAGCCAGGTGCCCAGCGGCACTCCCAACGACAGCGCAATCGGCGTGCCGACCATCGCCAGCGCCAGTGCCTTGCCCTGTTGGTGGGGCGCAACCATGCGCCGGGCGTAACCGGCCAGCAGGCTCCAGGCCAACCCCGCCGCCACCCCGGCAAAGAAGCGCGCCACCAGCGTCACGCCATAGTGGGACGACAACGCAGTGATCGAGTTGAACAGCAGGAAACCGACGATGGTCAGCAGCAGCACATTGCGCCGGCGCCAGCCACGGGTGGCGATGGTCATGGGGATCACCGCCAGCACCGAGCCCAGCGCATACGCGGTGACCATCTGCCCGGCCATCGACGGCGAAATCGCCAGGCCATCGCTGATCAACGGCAACAGGCCGGCGGGCAGGGTTTCGGTGACGATACAGATGAAGCCCGTCATCGCCAGGGCGAGCAAGGCACCGATGGGCAGGCGCTCGGAGGCGGCCGATAAAGTGAGTGAGGGGGTCACGGGAAACTCCTTGGGCAAGACATAGATACTGATCGATATAAATGTTGCGGGCGATTGGTGCGCGTTGTCAACGACTTATGTATCGACTAGTATTTATCTCGCTTTCCCACCGGAGACCTGACATGGCACAAATGGGCCGCCCCCGCACCTTCGACCGCGAACACGCCGTGGAACAGGCCATGCACCTGTTTTGGCAGCATGGCTACGACGCCACTTCCCTGGCTCAACTCAAGGCGGGCTTGGGTGGCGGGATCTCCGCGCCGAGTTTCTACGCGGCGTTCGGCTCCAAGGAGGCGTTGTTCGACGAGTGTGTGCAGCGCTACCTGGCGACCTACGCCCAGGTCACCGAATGCCTGTGGGACAACACCCTGCCCCCGCGCCAGGCCGTCGAAACCGCGCTGCGCCAGTCGGCGCGCATGCAATGCGAAGACGGGCACCCCAAAGGCTGCATGGTGGCGCTGGGCGTGATGAGTGCGCCCAGCCCGGAAAATGCGCGGGTGGCCGACGGGTTGACCCAGTCGCGCCTGCGTACGCGGGCGGGGATTGTGGCGTGCGTGGAGCGCGCGGTTCGGTTGGGCCAGTTGCCGCAACAGACCCAGCCCGCCGTGATGGCGAGTGTGTTTGACAGTTTTTTGCAGGGGGTGTCGATCTTGGCGCGGGACAACGTGCCCCATGCCACCCTCGACGCGGCGATCAGCCAGTTGCTGATGAGCTGGGATGTTGCCGCGTCAACGGTACCTCCCCGTAGCACACCTTCGAAATAACCGCTCTCCATGGGGGGGATAACCCAGCGGATGTTCAGCCCCGGCGATATAAATACGGCGCTCCCTGCGGGCCACGCTTGCTTTCGCTGATGGCACACCGCTAATCTTGCGAATAATTCTTATCCGCAGACGTATCCTTCCATGTCGGCAAGCAACCTTCCCTTGAACCAGGCTGTCCATGCGCTCTACACCGAGCACCATGGCTGGCTGTTCGGCTGGCTGCGCAAAAAGCTGGGTTGCCCCCATAACGCCGCGGATCTTTCCCACGATACGTTTGTGCGAATCCTCGCCTCCCGCGATGCCCTCGGTGGCATGCGCGAGCCCCGGGCGTTTCTCACCACAACGGCGCGCCACCTGATTATCGACCGCGCACGCCGCCGCCGGTTGGAAGAGGCCTACCTGCGGGAACTGGCGCAGACCGTCGAGATGATGGAGCAATGCCAACAGTCGCCGGAACAGATCCTCGTCACCCTGGAAGCGCTGGAGCAGATCGCCTTCGTGCTCGACGGCCTGGCCCTGAATGCGCGGCAGGCGTTCCTGCTGTACTTCCTCGAAGGCCTGCGCCAAAGCGACATCGCCAGCCGCCTGGGGATTTCCGAGCGCATGGTGCGCAAGCATTTGATGAACGCACTGATGCACTGCAACCACGCGTTGGACGTATGAGCAGCGACCTCGACCAGCAGGCCGCCAACTGGGTGATTCGCCTGAATGAAGGCAACCTCAGCGAGCGCGAGCAACAGCAATTCGAACGCTGGAAGGCCGCCGACCCACGGCACGTGGCGGCGTTTGAGCGCTTGCAGGGTTTTGTCGGGCGTTTGCAGGCGTTGCGCCCGCAACAGGCGCCGGTGCAGGCCGCGCTGGAAGCGGCACGGGTACGTCGGCGCAACCCGGCCGGCCGCGTGTTGCTGGGCCTGTTGCTGGCGTTGCCGGTGGCCCTGGCACTGCGAACCTACCCGCCCGGTTACTGGCTGGCCGACCAGCGCACCGCCCCGGCGCAATGGCAGCGGGTCGACCTGGAAGATGGCTCGCAATTGACCCTCGGCGGCAACAGCGCCGTCGACCTGACTTTCAACGGCCAGCAGCGCCAGGTGCGCTTGCTACGCGGCGAAATCCTCGTGCAAGTGGCCCATGATGCGACGCGGCCGTTTACGGTGGTGACCGACGACGGCCAGATGCGTGCCCTCGGCACGCGCTTCACGGTCAAGCGCGAAGCACCGGGCACACTGCTGGGTATGCTCGAATCCACCGTCGCCGCCACCGACGCCAGCCGGCATGACGCCGTCCAGGTCAGCGCCGGCGAACAGGCACGCATCACCCCGGACGCGGTCACGCTGTTGGGCAAGATCGACCCACGCGCCACGGACGACGCCTGGAAACACCATCAATTGGTGGTGCAGGACCGGCCGTTACCGGAGGTACTCGACGAACTCGCGCGCCAGTACGGCGGCCACGTGCAGTTCGATCGCCAGCAGTTGGCCGACCTGCGCGTGTCCGCGGTGTTGCCGCTGGATAACCCGCGGCGCGCCCTGCAATTGATTGCCGACGGCCTGCCGGTGCGTATCCGCGCATTCAGCCCGTTGTGGTTGCAGGTCGAACGCCTGGAAAAATAGTTTCGCCTGCCGGGTTCCGCTTTTCACGCCTGCCCCGTCAAGGAAGAAAGCACCTCAATAACAGGAATTTCTTCCATGCCCCGCCACCTCAAGCGTTCTCCCATACCCCTCGCCCTGGCGATCAACCTGGCCAGCCTGGCTGCGCTGAGCTTAGGCGTGTGCAGCCCGGTGGCGGCGCAGGAGGCGGCGCGTTATGCCATTGCCGCCGGCCCCCTGGGACCTGCGCTGAATCTGTTCGCCCAGCAGGCCCATGTGGCGCTGTTGTTCGACAGCACAACCGTCGCCGGCCTCAACACCACCGGCCTGCAAGGCGACTTCCCGGTGGCCCAGGGTTTTGCCCAGTTGCTGCGCGGCAGTGGCTTGCGGGCGGTGCAAGGCGCCAATGGCTACGTGCTGGTGCCGATCGACACCACAGGCTCCTTGGAACTGGGGCCCACGTCGATCACCGGACGGATCGAAGAGAGCAGCACCGATCACGTCCAGGGCTATGTCGCCACGCGCAACCTCAGCGCCACCAAGACCGACACGCCGATCATCGAAACCCCACAATCGCTGTCGGTGGTCACCAGCGACGAGATCCGCGACCGCCAATCGGAAACCCTGTCGCAGACCCTCGACCTGACCCCGGGCTTCACCAGCCAACCCACCAGCTTCAACCGCACCTCGGACCGCTTCCGCATTCGCGGCTTCGATGTGGAATCGGCCACCGGCGGCTCCCTGCGCGACGGCCTGCGCTTGCAGAACAACTCCTACGACGGCGTGCAGGAACCCTATGGCCTGGAACGTGCGGAAGTGATTCGCGGCGCGGCGTCGGTGCTGTATGGCCAGCTGTCGCCGGGCGGCCTGATCAATACCGTGAGCAAGCGCCCCAGCCAGACGCCCTACCACGAGATCAACCTGCAAGCCGGGCAGAACGACCGCAAGCAACTGTCCGCGGACTTCACCGGCCCGTTGGGCGACAGCGACACCTTGAGCTACCGCCTGACCCTGCTCGATCGCAAGAGCGACACCGCCGCCGACCATATCAACAACGATAAGATCTACGTGGCCCCGGCCCTGACCTGGCGGCCCGACGACGACACTTCGCTGACCCTGCTGTCGTTCTACCAGAAGACCGAAACCGGCTTCTCCGCGCCCCTGCCCTATCAGTTGACCAAAGGCGTCGGCGAAGGCCGGTTCCAGATCGGCCGCCACGACTTTATCGGCGAGCCGGACTACGACGAAATGAACGGCGAGATGTCGGCGCTGGGCTATGAGTTCGAACATCGCTTCGATGAACACACGCGCATCAGCAACAAGCTGCGTTACTACCAGTCGGATGTGACCTGGCGTTACCTGCAAGTCAACATCGCCGGCACCAACATCGGCACCGCACAAACCACCGGCCTGCTGCGACGCCAATACAGCGACCGCCAGGAACGCTCGCGAGGCCTGGCCAGCGACACCAATATCGAGAGCAAATGGCAGTTCGGCGACTGGCAGCACACCTTCCTGCTGGGTTTCGATGGCTACGACACCAGTTACGATTCGCACAACTTCCGTGGCAACGCACCGTCGCTGAACCTGGCGACCTACAACTACGGCCAGCCGGTGGTGGTCAATAAAAACCCCGCGACCGACCGTGGCTCGCAGATCGATACTCTGCAAAAAGGCATCTACTTCCAGGACCAGATCAAGTTCGACGAACGTTGGATACTGCTGCTCGGTGGCCGTCATGATTGGGCGGACCAGCACACCGAACTGTTCCGCAATGGCGCCGACAGCGGCAAAAGCGATGAAGCCACCACCTGGCGCGCGGGCCTGGTGTACAAGGCCGACAACGGCCTGGCGCCCTACATCAGCTACAGCGAATCGTTCTTCCCGGTGGCCGGCGCCAACAAGGCAGAGCAAAGCTTTGTGCCCACCGAGGGCAAGCAATATGAGATCGGTATCCGCTATCAACCCGAAGGCAGCGCCACGCTGCTGAGTGCGGCGGTGTACCAGTTGGAACAGCGCAACGTGTTGAGCCAGGACCGCACCGACCTCAATTTCTCGGTACAGGTCGGCGAAGTGCGCTCCCGTGGTTTCGAGTTGGAAGCCAAGACCGAAGTCACCCCCAACCTCAGCCTGATCTCGTCCTACGCCTACATCGACGCACGCATCACCAAAAGCGATATCGCCAGCGAAATCGGCCAGCGCAGCGAAGACACCCCCTACCACCAGGCCGCCCTCTGGGCCGATTACCGCCTGGCGGCGCTCGGCATCCCGCAACTGCGCATCGGCGGCGGCGCCCGCTACAAAGGCACTACCCAGGCCTCCGGCGTGCCGTCATCGATGCCCGCTTATACCCTGTACGACGCCCGCGCCAGCTACGAGATCGACCCGCATTGGGAAGTCGCGCTGAACGCCAATAACGTCACCAACAAGCGCTACACCTACTGCGAATTCGCGATTTGCCGCTATGGCGATGAGCGACAGTTGGTCAGTTCGTTGACGTATCGCTGGTAAGGCGCACCGGCAGCGGCTCGGCAATGTTCAGCCTGGGTCCGCAGCCAGGCTGAGCGCGTGGATCTTGTCGACAATCTGCCGTGAAGCCTTACGGATCGCCGTCGTCGTGCTGCCGGCGATATGCGGTGTCAGTTGGGCGTTGCCGATGCCTGCCAGTGGCGAGTCAAAGCGGTCTTTTTCGTGGACAAAGGTATCGATGGCAACCGCTTTTATATGCCTGGGAAACGCGGTCATGAAGCTTGCCAACTGGGCTTCGTCGACGATGCCGCCGCGAGCGGTATTGATCAGTATCGAGCCTTGGCGCATCTGCCTGAACTGGGCAAGGCTGAACAGGCCTTGGGTCAGCGGTGTCAGCGGTACGTGGATAGACACCACGTCGGCCTCCCCCAGCAATTGCTCGAGGGTTTGCCGTCGCTCAAGCCCAAGGCTGTGCGCGACCTGCTGCGTAAAACGCTCTGAACCGCTGGCGATGACCTTGATACCGAGCGATCCCGCTTTGCGTGCGACGGCTTGGGCAATGCTGCCGGTACCGACCAACCCGAGCGTGAGTTCACCGAATTCGCGGCCTGGCGCCAGGGTGCCCTTGGCCCAGCGACCGTTATGCGTTTCGGCGTTGTAGTGGTCCAGGTCCCTGGATAAAAACAACGCCTGGGCGATGACGTATTCGGCCACCGCCGCCGCGTTGGAGCCCGGTGTGTTGAGTACGCTCACGCCCCACCGTTCAGCCTCTTGCCGGTCGATATGGTTAACGCCTGTACCCGCCTGGGCGATGGCGCGCAGCGGCGTTGGCAGGGCCGGTGATGCAGCGGCGCGGATCAGCTCGCGCTCAATGGGAATATTCAGGCGCGTCTTGAACACGCTATACCCCCCGGCCTGGGTCACGGCGTCGATGAAAGCGTGCCTGTCGTGGCCATTGATCTCGGTGTACCGGATGCGCTCGCCATAATGCTCGCGGATACTGTGTTTATCGGTGAAATAGTAGAGATTCAGGGTAACGACCAGGCCCAACTCAAGGAATCGGTCGACTTCCTCGAACAGCAACGGCGGGCCGGGTGCATCCAGTATCAGGGTGGTGAATGCCATACCTGTGAGCCTCTTTAAAGGGTGTTCAACCGCACCAATACACTAGCATCGCGCCACACTTGCTCTAAAACAACAATCGCGAAAAATCGCAGCACACCTGCGCCATCCGCGCCACGTCCTGGTTCAAGCCGAACTGTCGATCCACGCGATGCAACGCTACATACTGGATATTCGGCAACTCCGGCTGCGTGACCAGCGCGCGTAATGCACCGTGCTCGATCAGGTGCGACAAACACGCCTTGGGCAAATAACTCACGCCGATCCCCGACAGCGCCAACCCCACCTGCACCAGCAGGTTATGGCTGGTGAGGGTGCGCGGCATCTGCACATTGTGCGCGGCCAGCCAACGCTCGTAGATCAGGCCGGTGCCCGACTGCGAACCCTGGGTCAGCACGGTGTAATCGGCCAGCACTTCCAGGCTGACTGGGTCGGGGTGCGGGATCAGGCCAGGCGCGCAGATCCAGGCGTTTTCCACGCTTTGCAGGACGGTGCTGTGGAAGCGCGGGTCGCTGTAGACGTCCGGCACAATCACCAGGTCGAGTTGGTCGCTTTCCAGCTTGCGAAACAGTTCGCTGCTCAGTTCCACTGACGGTTCGATCTGCACCTTGGGGTAGGCCTGGCGCAACGCTTCCACCAGCGCCGGCAGCCAGGTCAAGGCGGTGAGTTCGGTGACGCCGAGGCGAAAACGGCGCACCAGCACCTCGCGGGCGCTGACCCGTTCGAGCAGTTGGTCGCGGCTGTCGAGCAGGTCGCGGGCATAGTCGAGCAGCTCACCGCCCTTCTCCGTCAGCCGGGCGTTGCGCTTGCTGCGGTCGAAAATCTCGACGTCGAAGGTGTCTTCCAGCTCCTGGATGCGCTTGGAGATGGCCGACTGAGACATGTTCAGCTTGTTCGCCGCCGCTTCGAAGCTGCCGAGTTCGGCGATCCAATACAGCGCATCGATTTGCTTGAAGGTGATCATGGCGGCCAACTCATGAAAAAAAGCGATGCTATCACATCATAAAATATCGCTAAAACTCTCCCGTCATCACTCCTAAGATCCGGCCATAGCCCATCGCTATCCAACAATTCTGGAGATTTGCCATGTCCTTGCCCGGTTCACGCATCCTTCCCAACGCGCCCATGGCGCCGGCCGAACTGGTCGAGGCGTTTGCCCATGTCGTCACCCCGCATATCAGCGACAACCTAGGCCGCCATATCGGCGCCCGTGGCCTGACCCGCTACAACCGCAGCGGCAAGCTGGTGGGTACGGCGATCACGGTCAAGACCCGCCCCGGTGACAACCTGCTGATCTACAAGGCCATGAGCCTGCTGCAACCCGGCCATGTGCTGGTGGTGGACGGCCAGGGCGACACCAACAACGCGGTGATCGGCGAGTTGATCAAGCTGTATGCCCAACAGCGCGGTTGCGTGGGGTTTGTGATCGACGGCGCGATTCGCGATGTCGCCAGCTTTGAGGACACCCCCTGCTACGCCCGCGCCGTGGTGCATACCGGCCCGTACAAGACCGGCCCCGGCGAAGTGAACGTGCCGGTGTCCATCGGCGGCATGGTGATCAACCCCGGCGACCTGCTGGTGGGTGATGAAGACGGCCTGGTCGCGTTCTCCCAGGCCGACGCCGCCGAAGTGCTGCGCCGTGCCGCACAACATGCCGAACATGAAGAAGCGGTCAAGGCAGAGATCGCCAGCGGTGCGGTGCGCCAGAGCTGGATCGACAAGGCCCTCAACAACGCCGGCCTGGCGTGAAGGAGTCCGAGATGAGCACTGCATTTTTGTCGGACCGCGTCCTGGGCATCGCCCCCTCCCCCAGCATCGCCGCCAACGCCCTGGTCACCGAGTTGCGCGCCCAGGGCCGCGACATCGTCAACTTCACCGTGGGCGAGCCGGACTTCGACACCCCGGCGCACATTCTCGAGGCCGCCAGCCTGGCGATGCACAGCGGTGACACCCATTACACCGCCACCACCGGCACCCTCGCGCTGCGCCAGGCCATCTGCCTGAAACTGCAGCGCGACAATGATCTGGTGTATGGCCTGGACGAAGTCGTCGCCGGTTGCGGCGGCAAGCACATCATTTATCACGCCCTGGCCGCCACCTTGAATCGCGGCGATGAAGTCATCGTGCACACGCCGTATTGGGTCTCGTACCCGGACATCGCACGGCTCAACGATGCCACGCCGGTGATCATCCCGGGCGATGAAAGCCTGGGTTTCAAGCTGTCGCCCGCCGCCCTCGAAGAGGCGATCACCCCACGCACCAAATGGGTGATCCTCAACAGCCCGAACAACCCCAGCGGCGCGGTGTACAGCGAAGCCGAGCTGCTGGCCCTGGCGCAGGTGCTGCGCCGCCACCCCCATGTGCTGGTCATGGCCGATGAGATCTACGAACACTTCGTCTACGGCGACGCCCAACATGTGCCGCTGACACGCCTGGCGCCCGACCTCAAGCCACGCACGCTGATCGTCAACGGCGCGTCCAAGGGCTATGCGATGACCGGTTGGCGCCTGGGCTTTGGCGCCGGGCCGGCGTGGCTGATCGCGGCCATCGCCAAGCTGCTGTCGCAGACCACTACCTGCCCCAGCTCAGTGAGCCAGGCAGCCGCCGTGGCTGCATTCGCCGGTGACCAGGCGCCTATTGCGGCGATGCGCGAAGAATACCGGCAGCGTCGTGCCCTGATGCTGGAGCGACTGGCGGGTATTCCAGGCCTGGGCATCATCCCGCCCGATGGCGCGTTTTATGTGTTCGCCAACGTCAGCGGCCTGATGGGCAAGCTCACCCCCCAGGGTGATCGCCTCGACAGCGACACCCAACTGGTGGACTACCTGCTGCGCGACTACGGCCTGGCCACGGTCAGCGGCGCGGCCTACGGCATGTCGCCGTATGTGCGCCTGTCGTTCGCAAGCGCCCTGGACGTGATCGAAGAAGGGTGCCGTCGCCTCAAAGACGCATGCCATGACCTGCGCTGACGGCCACCCGTAACACCCGGCGACCAGCGGACGGTCGCCTTTTGACTGCCTAGAACAACAACTTAAAAATCATTGATCTCAAATGAGGCATTCCCATGCACACGCCCCGTATCGCGCTGGTCTGGCAAATCATGATCGGCTTGCTCGCCGGTATCGCCATTGGTGCCCTGCTGCACCGCTTTCCCGAGTCCCGACCGTGGCTGGTGGACAATCTCCTGCAACCGGCGGGCGATATCTTTATCAAGCTGATGAAGATGATCGTGGTGCCTATCGTGTTTGCCTGCATGGTGGTGGGCATTGCCGGCCACGGTGACGGCAAATCCCTGGGCCGTATCGGGGTCAAATCCCTGGGCTATTTTTTCTGCATCACCACCCTGGCGATCATCATCGGCCTGGTCATGGGCAACCTGCTCAAGCCCGGCGCCGGCACTGAACTGTCCAGCCTGCACGCGGCGAATATCACCCTGCCCACCAGCAACGGCGCCGGTCATAGCCTGGGGCAGATCATCGTCGGCATCATCCCCGACAACGTGGTCAACGCCATGGCCCAGGGCAGCCTGTTGTCGGTGCTGTTTTTTGCGGTGATGTTCGGCCTGGGCGTGGCGCGCCTGCCCGCCGAGCGCAAGGACCCGGTGATCGCGCTGTTGCGTGGGGTCAGCGACGCGATGTTCAAGGTCACCTCGATGATCATGGCCTACTCGCCCATCGGCGTGTTCGGCATGATCGCCGTGACCGTGGCCAACTTCGGCTTCAGCTCATTGCTGCCGTTGGCCAAGCTGATCATGGTCAGCTATGTGGCCATCGCGTTCTTTGTGCTGGTGGTGCTCAACCTGGTGGCGCGCGTGTGCGGGATCAACCTGTTCGCGCTGATGCGCCATATCAAGGATGAGTTGGTGCTGGCCTTCTCCACCGCCAGCTCGGCGGCGGTGATGCCGCAACTGATGAAAAAACTCGAAACCTACGGCGTACCTCCTTCGCTGGTGAGCTTTGTGGTGCCGGTGGGTTACTCGTTCAACCTCGACGGCGCTTCCCTGTTCCTCGGCATCGGCACCCTGTTCGTCGCGCAGTTGTACGGCATCGACCTGAGCCTGGGCGATCAGGCCTTGCTGGTGGTGACCATGGTGCTCACCTCCAAGGGGGCCGCCGGAGTACCGGGATTCATGTTCGTGATCCTCTCGGCCACCCTGGCCAGCGCGGGTTTGCCGTTGGAAGGCATCGCGTTTATCGCTGGGGTGTATCGCTTGATGGAGATGCCGACCACGGCGCTGAATGTGCTGGGCAATGCGCTGGCGCCGTTGGTGATTGCCAAGTGGGAGGGGCGTGAGGGGCGGGCTGGGCGGCAGCAGAAAGCGCAAAATGTGCAGATGGAATGAAGTGGCTGCTGGGCTTCTGTGGCGAGCGGGCTTGCCCCGCGTTGGGGTGCGAAGCGCCCCTGATGAAGACGAATGCGGTGTATCAGGCACTCCTCTTCGCCTGGTTTTGGGGCTGCTGCGCAGCCCAACGCGGGGCAAGCCCGCTCGCCACAGGTACAGTGTTCCTCTTTAACTGACCGGCATTGGGGCAAGCCCGCTCACTACAAAGGCGCCACATTTTGACCTCGCCACATCGAATAAAGGCGCTCCGAAGAGCGCCTTTATTCATTCCAGCCTTACTGCTCGCTGATGGATTTCACCTCGGCCTTGGCAGCACCGCCAATCGCAATGCGCTTAGGCTTGGCTTCCTCCGGTACCACCCTGAGCAGGTCGATGCTCAGCAACCCGTTGGCGAGTTGTGCGCCCTGCACTTCAATGTGGTCGACCAGGCGGAACGACAAACGGAACGCGCGCTGGGCGATGCCCTGGTGCAGGTAGGTGATGCCCTCATCGTGTTCGCGCTTGCCGCCGGCGACGGTCAACACGCCTTTTTCCACCTGGATCTCCAGGTCATCCTCCACCAGGCCTGCCGCCGCGATGACGATCCGGTAGTGATCTTCACCGTGCTTCTCGACGTTGTGAGGTGGGTAGGTGGTACCGGCCTCGCTGCGAAGCGCCGATTCAAAAAGGTCATTGAAGCGGTCAAAGCCGACGGAATGACGGAACAGTGGGGCCAACGAAAGAGTAGTAGCCATTGCAAAATCTCCTGAGTTTTCTCCAAGTGATTTGACACGCGACCCGTATTCGGCATCGCGTAAAACCTAAGTAGGTTCAGGGGAAAAAATTTCAAGCAGCGCCAGCAAAAAAATTTATCCGCTGCTGTGATTGCGTGCAGACAGGCTGACGCAATGAGCATCCCCCTAGGTCGAACAATCACTCAACGCCACATAGCGAAACGACAATTGTTGACTAGACTCATGGGCGCACTGCACTGGCAATGGGAATCGCTGCATGAGTGAAACAAACGCGCGGGCAGGGATGTTTTCCAGCCCGTGGCGACACAGGGAGTTGTTGTTTTCCATGGTCCAGCGGGAAGTGATTGGGCGTTATCGAGGCTCCATCATGGGGCTGTTGTGGTCGTTCCTTAACCCGCTATTCATGTTGCTGGTCTACACCTTCGTGTTCAGCGTGATGTTCAAGCTGCGCTGGCCCGCGGGCGACGGTTCGCGCACCGAGTTCGCGCTGCTGGTATTTGCCGGCCTGCTGGTGTTCAACGTGTTCGCCGAATGCGTGGGGCGTGCGCCGGGCCTGATCATCGCCAATGCCAACTACGTCAAGAAAGTCGTGTTCCCCCTCGAGATCCTGCCGTGGGTGGTGCTGGGCGCCGTGTTGTTCCACACCCTGGCCAGCCTGGTGATCTGGCTGGTCTTCCACCTGGTGTTTTTCGGCTGGCCGCCCCTGACCAGTGTGTTGCTGCCCCTGGTGTTATTGCCGCTGGCGCTCTTCACACTGGGAGTCACCTGGCTATTGGCAGCGCTGGGGGTTTACCTGCGTGATGTCGGCCAGGTGGTGGGCGTGCTGACCACGGCATTGATGTTTGTCTCGGCGATTTTTTACCCGACCAGCGCATTTCCGCCGGCCTACCAGGGCATCCTTCACCTCAACCCGCTCACCCTGGTGGTCGAACAGGCCCGTGACGTGCTGTTCTGGGGCGTGATACCGGACCCTTTCACCTGGGCCTGCGGCCTGCTGGTGGCCGGGGGTATCGCCTGGCTGGGGTTCACCTGGTTCCAGAAAGCCCGCAAAGGATTTGCCGATGTGCTCTGACATCGCCGTACAAACGGCCCACCTGAGTAAGAGCTATCACATCTACGACACGCCCAGGGATCGCCTGTGGCAGCTGTTGTCTCGCGGGCAAAAGCAGTTCTATCGAGAATTCTGGGCACTGCGGGACGTGTCGCTGCAACTGTGCAAAGGTGAAACGGTAGGGATCATCGGTCGCAACGGCAGCGGCAAATCGACGCTGCTGCAACTGATCTGCGGCACGCTCAGTGCCACCTCCGGCAGCATTGAGAGCCATGGCCGCGTGGCGGCGTTGCTGGAGCTGGGCTCGGGCTTCAATCACGATTTCACCGGGCGTGAAAACGTCTATATGAACGGTGCGGTATTGGGGCTCAGTCACGCGGAAATCGACGCCCGTTTTGCCCAGATCACCGACTTTGCCAATATTGGCGACTTCATCGACCAACCCACCAAGACCTACTCAAGCGGCATGCTGGTGCGACTGGCCTTCGCCGTCGCGGTGTGCGTGGACCCCGACATCCTGATCGTCGATGAAGCCCTGGCAGTGGGCGACGCGTCCTTCCAGTTCAAGTGCCTCAATCGGCTGGAAGCACTCACCCAGCAAGGCACGACGCTGCTGTTCGTGTCCCATGACATGGCCATGGTCAAGCGCTTTTGCAATCGAGTGATTTACCTGCGCGAAGGCCAGGTGCGTGCCAGTGGCTCTCCCGAAGAAATGGCCGAACTCTACCTGCTGGAGATGCGTGACGAACAGCGTCGCTGGGCCAGCGGCGGCGCGGTGGCGGTCGCCCCCAAGGCGTTTCTTGCCCAACAGGCAGGCATCGCCTTTGGCACCGATGAGGGGCATATCGTTGCGGCCTGCTTTACCAACACGGACAGCCTGTATTCAAGCTTTGTGTATGGCGAGACCATCCAGCTGCGCATCGAAACCCGGGTACGCGAAAGCATCGAGCTGCCGACCCTCAGCGTGACGATCCAGGAGGCCCGGCTGCTGGTGATCGGCGGCGCCAACCTGCCGCTGCACCTGGAGGCAGCGCACGAGGGCTGGCGCAAGGCGACGCTCAACGTCCGCTTCCCCGCCAACCTTGCGGCGGGCAAGTACCACATCACGCTGAAACTGATGAATGGCCACCTCGAAGAAACCGCGCAGCTTATCGAGAAGCAGGTCGCGCTGCTGGCGTTCGACACCTTGCCGGGCCCCCGGGAATTCCTTGGTTTCGTCGATCTGGGAATAGAGGCCGGTCCTGCCCCTCACACGAATGAACCGGGGGTGCTGCAATGAGCCGAGAGTGGCAGGTCGGGATCTTCGGCACATTCGATGTCGCCAATTATGGCGACTTGCTGTTTCCCATCCTCGCCGAGGCGGAATTGACCCGGCGCCTGGGCACGATAACGCTGCACCGGTTTTCCTATCACGGGAAAACGCCGTCCGAATGGCCGTACGAGGTCACCTCACTGAGCCGTTTGCCGGACATCGCCGGTCAGTTGGATGGAGTATTGATCGGCGGTGGTTTCATTGTGCGTTTCGACAAGCTGGTGGCAAGCGGTTATTACCCCCCGGATGCTGCCATTCACCACCCCACCGGCTACTGGCTGACGCCCGCGCTGATCGCGCTGCAACATGGCATCCCGTTGATCTGGAATGCGCCGGGCATGCATTGCAACGACATCCCGCCGTGGGCCGCACCACTGGTGCAACTGACCCTCGAACACAGCCCGCACATCAGGGTACGCGATGCGCTGTCCCAATCGGCCCTGGCCCAACTGTCACCGACGGCCCAGGTCGAGGTGCTTCCCGACACGGCCTTTGGCCTGCCACGCCTGCTCGACCCTCAATCGCCTTCTGCCCCGTTCCTGGAGCTGTGCAGCAGCGCCGGCCTGACCCAACCCTATCTGGTGGTGCATGCGATGTGGGGGTTGAACAGCTTCCTGCAGCTGTGGCAAACCCATGCCGGGCAGTTCGAGGACGTGCAACTGCTGCTGCTGCCCATAGGGCCAGTACTGGGTGATCACGAATCCGTACTGGGCGACGGCCTTGCGCGCGCGCGTTGCCTGCCCTTCTGGCCAGAGCCCCTGCTGCTGGCAGAACTGCTCGCCCATGCCGAAGGAGTAATCGGACACAGCTACCACCTGGCGATCAGTGCATTGGCCTTTGGTGTGCCGATCTTCTGCTCGGCGGACCTGGGCACCGGCAAATACACTGCGCTGCCGAGCCATGGACGAATATTCCAATTACGCCGGGACCAGCCGATTGATCCGCAGTGGTTTCGCGCACAGCTGGGCAAGCAACCGGTGTCCCAGGTGACCGCCGACGCGATGGTACAGATCGACGCACATTGGGACCGCGTGGCCGAGTTGATCCGCGAAGGTCGCAGGCCCACGCAGCCCGCGCTCAACCGCTACTGGCAAGCCTTGCCGGGTGTTCTCGAAGACCTGCACTCACTCCTCGAAAGCCAGGCCGCCGAGCGGCAACACGAACGCGAGCAACATCAACAGGCACTGGAAACGCTGTACCGCTCCAACTCGTTCAAGCTGACGGCGCCATTGCGCCATCTGCGCCGAACCCTGAACAAATGGCTGGGAGCCCTTCGACATGATTGACCTGAGCAAACTGACGGCCCACCGCCTGCAGACCGTGCCTTTTTCCTGGGCGCAAATCGGTGCGCTCTACACCCCCGACGATGCCAAGGCGCTGGCCGAAACCTACCCGCACGACCACTTCAAGACGGTCTCCGGCTACGGCGGGGCCAAGGACTACGAATACGAGGCGCGGCAATTGATCGCCATGGGCAGCCACGAAGTGGTCAATCCACAAGCCTTGAGCCCGCAATGGCTGGCACTGGCCCACAGCCTCTGTTCGCCGCAGTACCGCCAGGCCCTCTCCGCGCTGACCGGGGTGGACGTGACCGAGGTCCCCATGGAGGCCAACCTGTTCCACTACGGCCCCGGGGCCAACCTCGGGCCGCACCCGGACCTGGACGACAAACTGGTCACGCACATTTTGTACTTCAATCAGACCTGGGACCCCGCCGATGGCGGCTGCCTGCAGATCCTCGGCTCTGCCAGGCCCACCGATATCGTCGCGCAAGTGACGCCCGAGGTCGGCAACTCGGCGATTCTGGTGCGCGCCGACAACTCCTGGCATGCGGTTTCACGGGTGGTCGAGGGTTGTCGTTCTTCCAGGCGCAGCGTGACGGTGACGTTTTACCGCCCCGGCTCTACCAGCTCGATGTGGCCGGACAACGACCCGACACCTCTGCACGCTTACGGCGAACAGCACAACACAAGGTTTTCATGAAGGACGGCATCATGGATAAGGACACTCTGGCCACCCTTGAGCGCGAAAGCGTTCGCATGGAACGCGATGCGGCCATCAGGGAGCGAGACGCGGCGCTGGCCTACATCGCCATGTTGAAAAATACCCGCTCGTGGCGGATCACCAAGCCCTTGCGGGCGCTGCTGCATTGGTTGAGGTATCGGGCGCCGCACACAGAAGCCGACACGCCCGACTTCCTGCACGGGCAATATCTGCCGTTGCACACTGCATCGAAAAAAACACTGTCGCCATCGGCTGATTCAGCATCACCAGAGGCGCGCTTCGACATCCTCTGCTTCGCCAACATCGACTGGGCCGCACGCTTCCAGCGGCCCCAGCAGTTGATGAGCCAGTTCGCCCGTCACGGCCACCGCGTGTTCTACATCATGCCCTCCCGCAGCGCCGAGCCTGGCCAGGCCTACAGCACCTTGGAAGTGGCACCCGGGGTATTCGAGGTGACATTGCAGCGCGACGAGTTCGTAGACTGCTACACCCAGCGCATGTCGGAAAAACACCTGCAAACCTACGCCAACGCAATCGATGCGCTGGCCAAGGATTGGCGCATAAAAACCGCAGTCAGCGTGGTGCACCTGGCGTTCTGGTCTGCGCTCGCGCATCGGTTGCGCGGCACCCACGGCTGGAAAATCCAGTACGACTGCATGGATGACTGGGTGGGCTTTCCGGGGATCGGCGCGACGTTGCTGGAGGAAGAGCACACCCTGGTCCGAGACGCCGATCTGGTGACGGTCACCGCCGCGCTGCTGCAGGAAAAATGGGCCGCGATGAGCCGCAACTGCCTGTTGCTGCGCAATGGCGTGGATGTCGAGTTCTTCGAGCGCAATTGTGTGCCCAACCCCTTGATGGCGGAGATCGAGCGGCCGCTGATCGGCTTCTACGGTGCCCTGGCCGAATGGGTCGATTTGCCCTTGATCGCGGGCATCGCCCGGCTGCGGCCGGACTGGAACTTTGTGTTGATCGGCGACATTTTCGTCAAGGACCTGGCCGGGCTGGACCGCCTGCCCAATGTGCATTTACTCGGCAGGAAGCCCTATGCACAGATGCCGTTGTACCTCTACCACTTCAATGTCTGCCTGATCCCGTTTCGCCTGTATAACGTGACCCATGCGGTCGACCCGGTGAAGTTCTACGAATTCATCAGCGCGGGCAAACCGGTGGTGTCGGTGCCACTGGAAGAAATGCAGATCTACGCGGATTTCGTGTATTTCGCCAGCGAACCGCAGGCCTTCATCGAGCAGATCGAGCGCGCCCTGAACGAAACCGATACCCAGGCCGCCAGCCGGCGCGTGGCACTCGCCAGCGCCAATGACTGGCGCCACCGCTTCGACGCCAACCTCAGTGCGCTGAAGTCCTTGCACCCGAAAGTGTCGATCGTGATCGTCACCTATAACAATGTCGAACTGACCCAGGGCTGCATCCAAAGCCTGTTGCGCAACACCACGTACCCCGATTACGAACTGATCATTGTCGACAATGCGTCCTCGGACGACACGCGCAACTACCTGCGTTACCTGGGCCGCACCCACGCGAACGTCACTCTGGTGCTCAATGACCGCAACCTGGGCTTCGCCGCCGCGAATAACCAGGGGCTGCGCCTGGCGGCCGGGGAATACCTGGTGCTGCTCAACAACGATACCGTGGTGCCCAAGGGCTGGGTCGACCCGTTGCTGCGCCACCTGCAAGACCCGCAGATTGGCCTGGTCGGCCCGATGACCAACTCGGTAGGCAACGAAGCGAAAGTGCTCGTCGACTACGTCGGCCTCGAACACATGGAGGCCTTCGCCGATCAACACGTCGCGCGGCATCGCGGTCGCACCTTCGATATCAGCATGCTCGCCATGTTCTGCGTGGCCATGCGCCGCGAGGTGCTGGAACGCATCGGTTGGCTGGATGAGGCGTTCGGCATCGGCATGTTCGAAGACGATGACTACAGCCGGCGCATCCAGGCGGCCGGCCTCAGGACCGTGTGTGCCGAGGATGCCTTTATCCACCACTACGGGCAGGCGTCCTTCAAGAAGCTGATTGCCAGCGGCGAGTATCAAGCGCTGTGGGACAAGAACCAGGCGTACTTTGAAAGCAAATGGGGCACATGGACGCGCCCTGAACCGCAGCGCAAATCGGGTAACCCTTGACCAACCAAAGGAAGACACCGTGTTCAAGCGAATCATGCACAAGCTCAACGGCAAGCGCGAAGGGATCGGCGCCGACAAGCAAGTCACAGCGGATCACTGGTCAGAAAACATGGCCGGCTCCGACGCCTTTTCTGCGGATGTCTATTGGCTGGCGGTACCGACCGTACAACGCCGCCATCAGCACAAGGCAACGGCGGGCAGCGGCCATCCGGGCTGGGTGCAGTACTGCCTGAAGGAGTTTCTCGGCAACCCGGCGCCAGGCACACGGATGCTGAGCATCGGCTGCGGCACCGGCACCCTGGAGCGCGAACTCTACAGGCTCAAGGCGTTCGAGCACTGTGACGGCGTGGATATAGCGCCTGCCGCCCTCGAGGTGGCCAGAGCCGAGGCGCTGGCGATGGGCGCGTCGACGATCCAGTACGCCCTGTGTGATATCGAACGCACTGACCTGCCAGGCAATCACTACGACGCAGTCTGGTTCAATGGCTCACTGCACCATATCCGCGAGCTGGAAGTGGTCTGCCAGCGGGTTCGCCATAGCCTGAAACCCGGCGGCTGGCTGTTTTTCAATGAATATGTCGGGGCCAATCACTTTGCCTTTGATGCCCAGCAAAGGGCGGCCATCAGCCATGCGTTCGGCTTGATTCCCGAGCATTTGCGCCGCTCATTCGTGAAGGGTTCATACGGCCAGGTTCAACAGGTCGTGCCACTGCCCGACCCCGCCGAGGTGGTGAAAGTCGACCCGTCGGAAGCCGTGCGTTCGGCAGATATTCTGCAGGTGGTGCAGGAGCACTTTGATGTGCGTGCGCTGAACCTCTGCGGCGGTTCGCTGCTGCAGTTTCTGCTGCACGGTATCGCCGGCAACTTCACCGCGGACAACCCGCAGTCCCTCAGGGTGCTGCAGATGTTGTTCGACATCGAAGACGGGCTGATCGAGTCGGGCACGCTGAAAAGCGACTTTGTGGTGGTCGCCGCATCGCCGAAAATGTCAGGATGAGGTCGCCCCGCCCATGCTGATCGAGCGACGCCCATCTGGCCGGCAGCGCTGGCGCGCGGTGTATCACCGGCTGCCGTTGCCGGCCAGCGCGAAAAAACTCCTGGCAGTCATCTACCGACGTGCACTGCTGCCCGCTGCGCGCGCATTGCGCGGCGTACTGCAACCGATGAAAACCTTCGCCGACCCAGCGCCGTCGTCTCAGCCTGCGCCTCAGCCACAACAGGCCGGACTGGCGGATTACATTATCTGGGGCGCTATCGACTGGGACTTGCGCCACCAGCGCCCGCAGCAACTGGCCCAGGTACTGGGCGCCACCGGGCGGCGGGTCATCTATGTGTCGGCCTCATTGATACACGCCCCCCAGGCCGGCTTTGAACTCGAGTCGCTGGACCAGACCCAGCGGTTGTTCCAGGTCAAGCTGTTTGCCCGTGGTGCACCGTTTATCTACACCGCAGCGCCTGACGCCGCGCAGGTTCGGCAGTTGTGCTGCAGTATTGGCGAGGTACTCCTCTGGGCCGGCTCAGCCCGGGTCATTTCACTGGTGCAGCACCCTTTCTGGTGCGACATCGCCGGTGAATTACCCAACAGCCGATTGATCTACGATTGCATGGACCATCATCAAGGCTTCGGCGACAACGGCCCAAGCATCCTGCAGCTGGAGCAACGGCTGGTGCGCAACGCGGACGTTCGGCTGTTCACCTCCGATTGGTTGGCCGAGCAATGGCCGGCCCAGGCCAATGAAACTCGCGCCATCCTGCGCAATGCCGCCGACTTCACCCAGTTCTGCACCCCACCTGTCTCGATCTACCGGGATCGCTTGCAACGTAAGGTGATTGGCTACTACGGCGCCATTGCACACTGGTTCGACCAGGCACTCGTCGCCCGCATCGCCGAGGCGTTTCCACAGCATGTGGTGCTGCTGATCGGCGCCGATACGGTGGGCGCGCGGGCGCAATTGAGTGGCTATGCGAACGTAGAATTCACCGGCGAAGTGCCCTATGCCACCCTGCCCTATTACCTGCATGGCTTCGATGTGGGCATCGTGCCGTTTCACATCACGGCACTGACGCTCGCTACCAACCCGGTCAAGGTCTACGAGTACCTGAGTGCCGGGAAACCGGTGGTCTCGGTCGACCTGCCAGAAATGCAACAATTCGGCTCCCTGGTGCAGGTTGGCCGCGACGGCCCGGCGTTCATTGCCGCAATCACGCGGGCATTGCTGCCAGCGACGACCGAACAGATTGCCCAGCGTCAGGCGTTCGCTGCCCGACAAACCTGGACACACCGCGCCGATGCGCTCATCACCCTGGCCGAACGCCGCGACCACGCGGCATGCATCAGCGTGATCGTCGTGACCTACAACAACCTGGCGCTGACGCGGGCGTGCCTGGACAGCCTCGAGCACGACAGCGAGGGGCCTGAACTGGAAATCATCGTGGTGGACAACGCATCCAGTGACGGCACCGCTGAATTTCTCTCGCAATGGGCGGCCGACAGCGGCCAGACGATCGTACTCAACACCGACAACCGCGGTTTCGCCGCCGCGAACAACCAGGGCCTGGCGATCGCCAACGGTGAGTACCTGGTGCTGCTCAATAACGACACGCAGGTTACCAGCGGCTGGGCGAGTACCTTGCGCCGGCATTTACAACGCAATCCCGAGCTTGGCCTGATTGGCCCGGTGACCAACAACATCGGCAACCAGGCCAGGATCGACATCGACTACACCAACCTCGCAGACATGCCACAAGCGGCTCGGCGCTTTACCTGCCGCCACCTTGGCGAGGTGGTCCGGCTGCCGACCCTGGCGTTCTTCTGCGTGATGATGCCGCGCAGTACCTACACGCGAATCGGCCCGCTCGACGAAGTCTATGGCCGTGGATTCTTCGAGGATGACGACTACTGCCGACGTGTCGAACACGCCGGCCTGGTGAATGCCTGCGCCCGCGATGTGTTTATCCATCACCAGCTTTCGGCATCGTTCGCGCTCATGAACCAGGATGAACGCCAAGCCCTGTTCGAGCGCAACAAGGCGATCTATGAAGCCAAGTGGGGTCCGTGGGAGCCCCATGAATATGAGTAACTAACGCAGGTCGTCCTGTGACAATAAAAATCCCCTGGGCGCGAAGCCAAGATCCCGGGCAGCCTCGGTATGCTCGAACACCAGGTCCTGGTTCATGCGCTGCGCCATCGCCGCCGACCAATGGCGGTAGCGTGGCAGTACTCGCAACAGCCACAACGTCATCCGGAACACCCAGAGCGGCACCGTGAGAAAACGCGGGCGGCGCTTCTGCGCGGTGAACACGCGGGAGACCATCTCCCGATAGGGCAATGTTTCTGCGCCGCTGAGGTTGTAGGCATGGCGGCACACCTGGGGTGCCTGCAACGCACGCACACAGGCGCTCGCCACATCCTCGGCATGCACGGGTTGACGCAGCCCCATCGCGCCACCCAACAGCGGGAAAAAGCCGAAGCGCCGAATAAAGCGTGCGATCTCGGTGATGTTTTTGTCGCGGCCCTGGCCGTAGATCAAGGTCGGACGCAGGATGCCCCAGTGCACCCCGTGGTCCTGCGCCCACTGCTCAACACGCGCCTCGGCATCGCCCAACAGGTTGGCGAGGCGCCGCTCTGCGGAGTCGACGGAGTGGCTTTTGCTAAAGCGACTGGTGGAAGACAAGGCCACGACTTTGCGCGCTCCGCAGGCCTGCAGCAGCGCAAAATGCTGCGGCAGCGTCCAAACCGGTGCCACGCAGATCCAGTAGGGAATCGGCGCGGCATACGCGCTTACACCCGTCTCAGAAAGCCGTTGCCAACTGACCGTGTCACTGTCGCTGCCGTGCCGGGGCTGGCGGGAAAAAGCGACGACCTTGAACTGTTCGCGCACAAGCAACGCAAGCAGGCAGCGGCCTACCAGGCTACTGGCCCCCAGCACACCGACCGTGACCTCAGGCATGCCCACCCCGGGATCGTCCCAGCAACCAATTGAATCCATGGTAGATGCAGACCAAACCGAAGCGCAGCCACACCCCCAGGACCACCCACCACCACAACCCCTTGGGGTAGTTGACCCTGAAGAACTTTGCGTAGAACCGCACCATCCCTCGGTGTTTGTGCCACTCGACGAAAAACGGTCGATTCCGGCTACAGGCGCCCCGCCAGTGCATGACGCGCGCCTGTGGAACAAACACGACGCGCCACTGTTTCAGCTTGAAGCGCATGCACCAGTCCAGATCCTCGCAATGCAGAAAATAGCCTTCGTCCCAGAGGCCCACAGACTTCAACGCTTCACGCTTGACCAGCATGCAGGCACCGGAAATGGCTTCCACCGCGGCGGGCTCGGTGGGCAGCGGCTCACGATGCAACAGGAAGTCGGCGCACAGCGTGGGAAACACTCCATCCAGGCGCGATAAGCCAAAAGCCCGGACGAATGCTCTCCTGGGGGTCGGAAACACCCGACGCCCGCCCGGCTGTTCGGACCCATCGGGGTTGCATAGAAAGCCCCCCACCATGCCCGTGGCGGCATCCGCGTGCAGCGCTTCCATCATGCCCTGCAATGAGCCCGGCAGCAGGACACAATCCGGGTTCAGGAACAACAATGCGCCGGCACTCGACACCCCCACACCGGTATTACAGGCCGAGGCAAAGCCCATATTCCGCTGATTCCGGATGATGCTCAGGCGCGTATCGGCCAGGCACCCATCCAGGTACGCCAGGCTGCCGTCACTCGAGGCGTTGTCCACCACAATCACCCGCCGCGCGCCTTCCCTTAAGGCCGACGCCACGCATTCGCCGAGCAGCGTGCCGACGTTGTAGTTGACGACGATCACGTCGCAGTCATGGATGAAGCGTGGCCGCATCAAAACGCGCTTCCCATGAGTGTTGCAGTGCAAATGCACGGGCTTGATCCGCATTGCGCTCACACTGCAAGGCGGCCTCGGCCAGCCCGGCAATATCGCTGTGCGAGTGACTGATGAAAACACCCGGCAGCCCTGAACGGCCATGCATCTCGCCGAAGTCAGTCGAGATCACCGGCAATGCCAGGCCGCGGTATTCGTAGTACTTGATCGGATCGACCGACGCGGTGAGCAGGGTCTTTTTGAAAGGAATCAAGCCCACGTCGAACTCGGCCATGGCGGCCAACGCCGCGCCATGATTATCGGCAGGCAACACCACTACGTTGCTAGGCAAGTGCGCGGGCACGGCGCCGAAGATCGGCCCCATCAAACGAATTTCATCGTTGGGCCTGGCTTCGGCCAAAGCCGCCACCCAGGCCCAGTCAAACCAGGTGGCCAGGGTGCCCACGTAGCCAAAAACCTTTCGACTCGATGACGTCGACGCCCGCTTTACGGCAGAGATCGCCGCCAAGTCCAGGCCGTTCAGCACCAGGCACACCTCGTTGCGATAACGCCGCCACTGCGCGTCGAGCACGGAACTCGACGTCCAGATGACGTCCACGCGCTGGGCGATCAGCCGCTCACGGCGCGCCAGGGCCGATCGCGAGAGGCCGGTATAAAACGCCGGGAAATCGTCCATCGCGTCATACAAGGACGCGCAGTGACGAAGCCGCTGCAACAACAGATGTGCCAGGACCGAGGGCTTGCCGACCACGAGCAAGGCTGGGGAGGCGTGGGTGAATTGATCGATCCTGCTCAATGCATGCCGCCAGCAAAAGCGGTTCACCCAGCCCGAGCCCGGTAGAGGTTCTATCGGTAGACCGCCAGGCTTGATCAACGTGAGCCATGGCGGCGTACCGCTGGGTGGACTCGTTTGCGCGCAGGGCGCAGCCGCCTTGAGATCGCTCCATCTGGGCAGCCGCGTGGGATAAGGATCGACCCAGAGCACCGACGCCCCTGTGCGGCTGTGCACCCAATTGACAAACTTGTGCGGCCGCTGGGCGAAGCTGTGCCAGGGCAACGGCGAGAGAAATACCAGGCGCTTCAAGAAAAGTGCTCGCGCAGGACCTTCACGATACGCCCTGCAGCCTGCCCATCGCCGTAGGGCGAAACACCTCGTACCATGCCACGGTAGGCCGATTCATCGTCAAGCAGGCGCTGCGCCTGCTCGATGATACGTTCATAGTTGGCCCCCACCAGCTTGACGCTGCCCTGCTCCACCGCTTCCGGGCGCTCGGTTTCATCCCGCATGACCAGCACCGGCTTACCCAGCGCCGGCGCCTCTTCCTGGACGCCTCCCGAGTCGGTCAGGATGAAATACGCCGCTTTCATGGCGGCGATGAACGCCGCGTAACCCAGCGGCGCGCACAGCCTGAAGTTCGGTATGCCTGCCAGGCACGCCTGGGCGACGCCCTGGATATTCGGGTTCGGGTGCACAGGGTAGAGAAACTGAACCCCAGGGTTGTTCTCGGCAAGGGTGCGCAGCGCTCGGCAGATGTCGAGAAACGGCGCGCCAAAATGCTCCCTGCGATGGGCCGTCACCAGCACCAGGCGCTTGCTCGGATCAAGATCAAGGCCGATCTCCACCTCACTGGCCGCGGTCATGAGCAGGGCATCGATCACCGTGTTGCCCGTGACGAAAATGTCCCCACTGGCTACGCCTTCTTTCAGCAGGTTTTGCCGAGTGCCTTGCGTTGCCGCGAAGTGCCAGTGCGCTAATTTACCGGCAATGACCCGGTTGGCTTCCTCGGGGAACGGATGCTGCAGATCCCACGTGCGCAGGCCGGCCTCAATATGCCCCACCGGTATACGCCGATAAAAACAGGCCAGGGCACAGGCCATCACCGTGGTGGTATCGCCTTGCACCAGAACCGCATCGGGCCGTTCTTCGAGCAGGACAACATCCAGCTTGAGCAATAACTGCCCGGTCAGGGTGGCCAAGGTTTGATTGGGTCGCATGACGTCCAAGTCGATATCGGGCTCGATGCCGAAAAACGCCAGGACCTGATCCAGCATGTCGCGATGCTGTGCCGTGGCGACCACACGCACATCGACCCAGCCCTGCTGCTTCAAGGCCAGAATGACCGGGGTCATTTTGATCGCTTCGGGACGCGTTCCGACCACGCAAAGAATTTTTTTTACCGACACATCAAGCCTATTTCCCTATTCGATAAGTGGCTGAATCGCTCAGGCGTTCAAGCTCATGCTCACGCACATTCCGCTGTGCTGTTTTGATGCTGTAATGGTGAAAATCCGGACTGCGGACAGCGAGAGTGCGGCGTCGAGACAGGTTCGTAGCGGGTCTCGACGCCCATACTGCAGCATAGACACAGACTGCAATACCTGCACGGTGGATGGACTAAAGGACGGCCTGGTCCCGACGAATTCCCGCAAATCTACGCCAGGGAATGAGCGCACCGGTTCATGCCTGATGCGGGTGCTCTGGAAATGACGTGACCGACCCGTCGTTCGAGCCTGAAGACCGGCCAGTTACAGTGCATAACAGGCCAAGGCGGCTATCCGTTTTTTTGCAGCGCCTGTGAAAACGCCTGCTCAGGCCTGGCTGATATCCAGCAATCGAGGCATGGCGATCGCCAGATAGTCCTGCGTATCGAGCACCATCGACGCATCCAGCCGCCCCGCGTTGAAGGCTATTTCGGCGTAGCCTGTGGTCAAGGCCGGATCGACGATCAATTGAATCCGCTCATCGAAAACAAAAGGAGGGATGGCGCCGATCCGGCACCCGGTCAGTTCCATGGCGATTTCGGCCTTCACCAGCTCGGCTTTTTTCCCGCCCAGGGCCGCTCCGACTTTCTTCATGTCCAGCTTTTGGTCGCCTGGCAGTATCACCAGTGCATAGGGGCCGGCCTGACCCTTGAGGGCGCAAAGCATGGCCTTCGCGCCTTGGCCGGGCTCGGTGCCACGGATTTCGGCGACGCGCGCCGACTGGCCCTCGGCATCGTGCATCAACACCCGGTAAGAGGCTGAGCGGGCATCGAGTAATGCCACGAGGCGATCGAACATGGGATGCATGGAGTTTTGCTCTGGTTTACAGGAACAGGTCGTAGGACAGCTTGCTGATCAGAATCACCAGTAACACCAGGAATAGAGCCCGGACAAATGGCACGCCTTTATGAACCGCCAGCCAGGTGCCGGTGAGCGCGCCCAGGATGTTGAATGCCGCCATGGGGATTGCGATCAGGTAGAGCACGTTACCCGTCGGAATGAAGAATATCAGTGCCGCTACGTTGGTCGCGATGTTCACTAGCTTGGCCGATGCCGAGGCATGGAGAAAGTCGAAGGCGAAGCAGCGGATAAACAGGAAGATCAGGAAGCTGCCAGTGCCGGGACCGAACAGACCATCGTAGAAACCGATGGCGCCGCCGATGACGATCGCCAGCAGTTTTTCCTTGGTACCGATGCGCATGGGTTTGTGCAGGGCGCCGAAATCTTTTTTCCAGAAGGTGTAGATCGCCATCAGCACAATCAACACCAGCACCGCCGGCCGGATCATCGACTGGGGTACGAACGACACCGTGGCGGCTCCGAAGAAGGCCATGACAAAGGCCGCGCAGGCGGCGGGGATCACAAGTCCCCAGTCGATCACCACCTTGCGCACGAAGGACCGGGCCGCGAATGCAGTACCGCAGGCGGCCGCGACCTTATTGGTACCCAGCAGCGCCGCCGGTTGAGCGGTGGGTAGCACGTTGAATAGCGCGGGAATCTGGATCAGTCCGCCGCCGCCCACCGCCGCATCGATCAGGCCGGCGGCGAAGGCGAACACGCAAAGGATGACAATATCGACCATGAAATCAGGCTCTGACTATGTAGGGTTGATGAGGGTCCAGCGGCACCACGCGTGCCGGATCATTGACCCCGAAGACACGCAACATCCAGCGATCACGGCCGTCGTAGCGGGGGGTAAAACCATCCCGGGCATGCAGGGTTTGCTGGTTCTTGAAGATCAGCATGTCCCCTGGTTGCAGCATGATGTGGTGCACGACATCGGGATGATTGGCGGCGGCGGCAAACAGCTGGAGGGCAAACTGCGCAGGGGCGCAGGTCGCTTCGACACTCGCTTTGTTATAGCGGCAATACAAGCCATCGGTTGCGCTTCTGTAGAGCAAGGGGACGTTTTCCAGCACATTCCCCTGCTTGCCGAAGGAGGCCGGTCGGCGAACGGTGAAGTTCGGTCGTGACAGTTCTTCTTCGACGTAGGCCGGCAGAATGGCCAGCACCTCGTCAATGGCGACGATGCGCGTCGGCACCTCGAGCTCGCAGCGCAGGCCGGTCAGGGACAGGTACTCCGGACAGGCCGACAACTGCGAGACGGGTTCGCAGGTCAAAGGCAGGTGAGGGTTGTCGACATGCATGTCCAGATCCGCGCGCGAGCCATAGGAGCTCTTTTCGGTCTCTCGCTTGCGCTTGGGCGATACGTGACGGAACACGGTGTCGGTGCTTTCGCCCTCGTACGCCAGCGGACGGGTTTGCAGAGTGTGCAGCACGGACAAAATAGCCCCGGCCAGAATCGACAGGTTCTCGATACCCGGCTCCAGGTCATAGGGCGTGGCAGGCAGTTGCGGGTCCAGCGGCAGCCCCCTGACGATCATCGCCACGTCACGGGCTTGTGGAAAATTGCGCAGCTGTTGGATTTTCTCGGTGCCCAGGACACTTTCCAGCAACCGCCCCAGGACCGGCATGCGGCGGATACCCGAGGCGCTATCGGTCACGTCCAGCGACGCCAGCCCGGCCTGAAGTGTGCGTTGTTCTTCCAGCGACAGATGAATTTGCGGTATCTCCCGTCGGGTCGAAGTCACTGATTTTTTTTCCAGCCTTTCATGAATGACTTCATCAATACACGCTGCGGCTTTCCCGATTACTTCATCCAGCTTCGACACGTCCTTGCGCTCCTGTTTGCACCATCCTTGTGGGTTGAACGGGAAGGTTAACGGAAGGGCCTTTTTTGTGTTGCAATGCCGCGTTGTGAAAAATGCAATGAGGTGGAAAGTGGCATTGAATATGTTGGGGGAACTTGAAGCCTTCGCGACCGTGGCTCGCAAGCGCAGCTTCGTCGCCGCGGCACGGACGCTGGGGCGCTCCCCCAGCGCACTGACCCGTGCCGTTCAAGCCCTGGAGGAAAGTGTGGGGCTCAAGTTGTTCAATCGCTCGTCCAATGCCGTGAGCTTGACCGAAGCGGGCGAATGCTTATTGCCCCACGCGTACAAAATGCTCGATCTGCAACGTGAGGTGGATGAAGACCTGGCCGGCCTCAGCGGCCTGGCCTCCGGCTGGATCCGTTTTTCCGCCCCCGAGGTGCTCGGACACGGGGTATTACCCCGGTTGATCGCGCAATACTGCGAGCGTTATCCAGACGTTAACATCGATGTGATTTTCACCGATGAGATCATCGACCCGGCCAAGAGCAAGCTGGACTTCTCGATTCGCGGTGCGTTTCCACAATCCAGCGACTTGATCGGCTTTGCGCTCTGGAGTTACTCACGTTACCTGTATGCCAGCCCCGGCTACCTGGAGCGCAACGGCATGCCCGACTCCATCGAGGCACTGGAGGCGCATTCGCTGATCCTGCATACGGCGCCGCGGATTCTCAAGGAGTGGAATTTTCGCAGTGAGGAGCAGGCCATCAGCTTTCGGGTTCATCCAAAATTTCGGTTCAGCTCCGGCCTGGCGGTATTCCAGGCAGCCCTGGCGGGCGTCGGGATCGCCCGCCTGGCGGATTGGATGGCGGAACCCGAAGTGGAAACTGGGCGCCTGCTCCGGGTGTGTCCTGAGTACAAGCTCACCTCCAGCAGCGGTGAGAGCCCACAGATGCACGCGGTATACCCGGCCGGAAACTTGCCGCTGCGGGTGAAGGCATTGATGGAGATGATCCGTGGCTTAGGTGAAAGCCTCGAATGTAAACGCGGCTCAGCACCTCTATGAAGACGGCCCTCACGTCGCTGTGAGGGGGATTCATTCAAGCATTCTGAATCGCCCCGGCACCGTAGACATCTCCAGCCTGCCAGGCTACGTTCATTAATGAGGCGTCATGGGAGGAAGGTAAAGGGTGTAGGCGCTGACCTTAGACTCCTTGTTCAAACGCTATATTGGGCTCCACTCTAAGTACTCCCGCGGGCAAGCAAAGCGTGTGTTACTCGGCGATTCAGCCATCCAATTTGGTCATGCCAAAATCACAATGGAAGTCACGGAGCAACTGAGTGACTGGCTCTCCCATCAAGCTCACACCAATGCAGTTGCAATCTTTCTGGAACGCCAGGCAAATCCCAGCACCATCAGCAGCCCTAGCCCCGCCACTGCCGCTCCAGCCAGGGAAATCGCCGGATAACCTAGCCCTGCATTGATCACCGCACCGCCCAGTGCCGCACCAATCGCATTGCCGAAGTTAAACGCACCGATGTTCACCGCCGAGGCCAGATTGGGCGCGTCCTTGGCAGCTTCCATGACGCGCATCTGTAGCGGCGGCACCAGGGCGAAACTAGCGATACCCCATATCAGGATGGCAACGGCCGCCGGCAGCGGCCAACGCATCAGTACCGTAAACGCCAGCAAGACGAGAATCAGCACGCTCAGCGAAACGATCAGTGTGCGATCTATCGAGCGGTCAGCGGCCTTGCCGCCCCACATGTTGCCCAGTGTCAGGCCCACACCGAACAGAACCAGCATGGCGGTTATGTAGGCGGTGGACGCGTGGGTCTCGCTGCTAAGGATCGGCGCGATGTAGGTGAAGACGGTAAACATTGCGCCCGAGCCGACTACCGTGAGGGCCAACGCGCCCAGCACCGGGCCACGGCCCAGTACGCGAATTTCGGCCATTACACCGACGCCTGGCGGCGCCTTCAGGTTGGGCAGGGCGAACCATAACGCGGCCATGGCGACCACGCCGAGGCCGGTAATGCCCCAGAATGCAGTGCGCCAACCGAACATTTCGCCAAACCAGGCGGCCAGCGGCACACCGCCAATGGTCGCCAGGGTGAGGCCCATAAACATTGCCGCGACCGCTCCGGCACGTTTCTCAGGGGCGACCACGCTGGCAGCAACGATAGAGCCAACGCCAAAGAACGCACCGTGGTTCAGTGAGGTCACCACCCTGGCGATCATGAGGCTGTAGTAATCGGTCGCCAGGGCTGACATCAGATTACCCAGGGTGAAAATCGCCATGAGTCCGATCAGCAGATAGCGCCGGGGGATCCTGCCGGTAGTCAGGGTCATCAGCGGCGCGCCGAGCAGTACACCCAAGGCGTAAGCACTGACCAACAGTCCCGCAGCGGGAATAGAAACGCCGAGATCCGCAGCGATGCCCGGCAACATGCCCATGGGGGCGAACTCGGTAACACCGATGCCAAAGGCACCTATGGCAAGTGCGACAAGTGGTGGATTGATACGCATGGAAGGCTCCTTATCTATGCTGCCAATGCTACGATCCAGCGTTTTAAGGCGGTAGATAGCATTTTTGGCAATCACCTATGCGTAAGGGGCACAAATGGACTTCAACGGCAGATCCGGTGACATGCTCGTGTTCGCCACCGTGGCGCAGGAAGGCAGCCTATCGGCTGCCGCGCGTGCATTAGGGCTCACACCCTCGGCGGTCAGTCGGATCATCGCGCGTACCGAACAGCGCCTTGGCACCCGACTGCTGTTGCGCACCACCCGAGCGATCAGCTTCACTGCCGAGGGCGAGGCTTTCCTGCGCGGCGCCCGGCGTATCCTGGCCGATATGGCCGAGGTGGAAGAAGCCATCGCCGACCAGGGCGTACCCAGGGGCCGATTGCGGGTCAGTGCCGCCCTTGGCCACGGGCGGCTGGCCATCGTTCCCTTGGTGGCGGCATTCAGCGCCCGCCATCCGAACATCTTGGTCGACCTCACCCTCGGCGACGAAGTGGTCGATATTCTCGGCGGCCAGGCCGATGTGGCGGTACGTTTTGGCCATCTGCCCGACAGCCCGCTGACCGCGCGCAGGATCGGCGACACCGGCCAGGTAGTGGTGGCATCGCCCGAGTATCTGCAACGCCACGGCATCCCTCGCGAACCGGAAGACCTGCTACGGCATAACTGCCTGCGCTTCAACTTCCGGCGTGCCGAACCCAACTGGCCGTTCATCCGCGACGCAAGAGAGTTCTCCCTGAAGGTCTGCGGCAACATCGAATGCAGCAGTGGTGAAGCGCTGGCACAACTTGCGCGAGTAGGTGCGGGCATTGCGCGTATCGGCGAGTTCAGCGTGAGCGAGGATCTGCAGCGCGGTGACCTGATACCGCTGCTGGAAGCCTGGAACCCCGGCGACCGGGAACCGATTCATGCGGTGTTCGTAGGCGGCTCGGCAATGCCGGCGCGGGTGCGATTGTTCGTAGACTTCTTGCTGGAGCATCACCGGATGTAAGCGGTGGCGTCAGCTGATTGAACGAACCATTGGAATGGATCAGTGAGAGATTAGGAATGCAGGTGTGCGAAATGACCTGGTCGGCCCGGGTCTCGTTGTTCGCGATCAGTTGATAGGTTCCACCGCGCGCCTCATGCGATAGCGCATAGAACGACGACAGCGACGGCTGATTAACAGTCATTTGCTAGCTGTATTACACGCCTGGCGTGTTCAGCGTCGAACGCCATATTCGTGGCAAATGGGTTTGCGACAACTGCGAAACCTTGATTCAAGAGCCGGTGCCGGCGCAAGTTATCGACAAAGGCATCCCGACTGCCGGGCTGCTGGCTCAGGTGATGATCGTGAAATACGCCGATCATTTGCCGCTGTACCGCCAGGAGCAAATCTTCGGGCGAGCCGGTCTCGCAATTCCTCGATCAACGCTGGCCAGTTGGGTCGGCGCTTGCGGTGTGCAATTGCAGCCACTGGTGGATGCTCTGCGCGACGTCGTGCTTGAGCACAACGTGGTGCATGTCGATGAAACGCCGGTGCAGATGCTCGCACCGGGCGAGAAGAAGACCCATCGTGCTTATGTTTGGGGCTATGCCACGACTGCCTTCGCTGAGATCAGTGCGGTGGTGTACGACTTCAGCCCTGGCCGCTCGGGCGAGTATGCCCGCAACTTCCTCGGCGACTGGAAAGGCAAATTGGTCTGTGATGATTACAGTGGTTACAAAGCCAGTTTTGCACTTGGCGTCACTGAAATCGGTTGCATGACCCACGCCCGCCGAAAGTTTTATGATCTGCACATCACCAATAAAAGCGTGCTCGCCGAGCAAGCGTTGCGGTACATCGCGGCCCTATATGAAATTGAACGCGAAGTCCGCGATTTGGAACCGGATGTCCGGCGACGAATACGTCAGGAAAAAGCAGCGCCCCTGATGGACGCGTTTCATGCCTGGATGACCGCCCAGCGCGAGCTTTTGCATGAAGGTTTGGGGATTACCAAAGCCTTGGATTACAGCCTAAAACGTAGGGCTGCGTTGAGCCGTTATCTGAACGACGGCACGGTGCCCATAGACAACAACCATATCGAGCAGCAAGTTCGACCTTGGGCTCTTGGAAGAAAAAACTGGCTGTTCGCCGCGTCACTACGCAGTGGCCAACGCGCTGCTGCTCTAATGAGTTTGATCCAGTCGGCCAAGCTCAACGGTCACGATGCGTATGCTTATCTGAAGGATGTTCTTACTCGCCTGCCGACGCAGCGGGCGAGTGAGAGTGGGGAGTTGTTGCCGCATCGATGGCAACCGGCTTAGCTGCACAAGACGGCATTTCCGGAAGCTTACAGTGCTTGGGCGTACGCTCAGTGTAAAAATCGAATGGCCTGCATGGGTTCGGGATCTTAGTTTTATGTGGTGCAAACCAAGTTGCCGACTCGTGCAGGCTTCTCCCATAACTCCAACTTCTTAATTTTTCTTAAGAAGAATCGAGGAAGCGGAGGGTCAACCCCTTACTCTGTTCACTCTTCAATCTGATCAAGCAGTACTCCAACCTCACTCATAAAGTCTAAAGCTCGTTCCCTATTAACCCCGATTCGAGTTTCAAACTCAAAAACTTCTATACCATTACATATTTCATTCAGAGCCGCATAAATGAGCAAAAGCTCCTCACGTTCGATACTGATGCTAGTCTGATTAGATACAGATTCAATGATTTTCATTATTCTCACTTCAAATTATCAAAATATGCACGCCCACCGGTAGGACGAAATGCGGTTCCACCATCAACAGCGTTGGGGTTTCTGATAACAACTGTACCACTAGCCTCATCCCAAAAGGCACTTCTTCCTCCACTCAGTTCGCGAGACGACGTAGGCTTGCTAACAACTTCTTTAATATGCTTCGAAAACTCCTCACGTGTAGTTATCCCAAGGTCTTTATATTCTTCTTGATCAACCACATGCTTATCAAATGCATGACCGTCAGCTATTTCTTCAGCAATTTCCTGCGCTCGTTTTCCCGCATTGGCAGCAGCCGTTGCGGAGCTCCCAGTGACTTGGGCATCGGTACCAGCCTCAATAGCTCCGCCTTTCCCGGCGCTTGTGCCCCCTCCAGCTAATGCTTCTCCCTCAGCAGACTCACTGAACATTCCCTTTATTTTTGACAGGAAGCCAACGCTGCCGGCGGCTCCCTCCTCCAAGAAAAACTCTGGGAAGAGGCCAGTCAGTATCAGCAGAGAAATATTTTTCTTGAGCTTGTCAATGTCGGATACCGACTGCTGCATCGACATTCCGTTGTCATCAGACTGATCCGTAGGATCAAGGTGGAACCCTTGGTCATTGTACTTCTCCGCCGTCCCACCAATCAGGCTGCCCGTCGCTGGATTTCCACCCGCCACACCGGCCGCAATCAATCCAATGATCTGCGCTGTGCCGATTTTCAGTTGGCTTCCTGCGGCGCTCAAGTCAGTCGCATCAAAGCGGGAGCTGACGAACTCTGACAGTAGACCATTCGCAATAGGCGTCAGGCCCTCAGCCACACCGCCTGCGATGGCTCCGCTGGCAAAACTATCACCGCGAGCCTTGGCGATCAAACCGCCCAACGCCGCATGCAGGATCAGCTTCTCAGCAATCTTAGGCGCTACTTCCAGGCCCGCCGCCAAATCACCAATTGCCTTGTTACCTAAAGCGGCGCCAAGATCGATGCCCTCACCGATCAACGCATCTCCTAGGTTCGAGCCAAAACTTCCACCATTGATAGCAGTAGACACACCACTATTGATCAGGGCATGAGTGCCGCTGCGCAATAGGGTATCCGCCCAGTTTTCCGGGCTGAGCATACTGGAAGCATAACCTGGGTTCTGCAACGGCCCAGTGCTGATGACTTTCGATCCACCATTCGCCGCTCCGCTAGTGCCGGAAAACCATTTGGTGTCTGCATAATCGATAAGACCTGCCGTAACACCTGCGATAGCAGCATTTTTCAGGCTACTGCCGCTGAAAGTATCCTTGAGCGCGATACCCAGGTTGCCCTTGTTGGAAATCGTACTGTTGATTGCTGTGCTGGATAGACTGACAGCCACTGCTGCCTGCATAGGACTAAGCCCAAGACCTGCTGGCCCCATTACCAGAGATAGAGCGATGGCAAGGATTACCTGAGCACCAGCTCCCAGCCCGGAATGGCTGTACTTGAAGGACTCGTGCACCTCCTTGACCATGCGCCAGTCCACGTCACCGCGCTTCTCTGCCTCCTTCATCCACGCAAGAGCTGGATCGGCCTTGACCATCGCATCAATGGCCTGGCTAACGGTTTCCTGATCGACCTGTTTCACGTCAATGTGTAGGCCTTCAACAGCATTGATCACCAGTTCTCCCTTCGCGGTGATCTGGCTCTGACGCAATGTTTCATCGGTCGCGCTTTTGGTCGACATCGATGTCCAAGCCAGGCTAGTACTGCTCTTCTCGTGGCTCTCCTGATGCAGATCCTTGACTGCCTCGAAGGTCACTGAACCGCCACTGTTGATAATCAGGTCTTCGCCGCTGTTGAGCTTCGCTGCCTGATAGCGCTGGTTTCCACCGCTGGCGAGCACCATGTCGCCGCCAGAGGTGATCTGACTACTGATATTGGTAACTTGCGTGACTTCGTCACGCTTGGTTTTCTTGGCGCCGAAAGAGCCTTTGCTCTTTTCATCGTAAAGGGAGTAATCACTGTTCTGAGCGGCGAAAACTCCAAGTTTGTTACCCGCTGCGAGATACGCTTCCTTGCCAGCAGTAATGCTGCTGGAGATCACCGCCATGTCTTTACCGGCCGTCACGGCCACATTCCCACCAGCGCTTATACTGCTCGCGACCTGCCGGACGTGGTCCTCCTGAATCGTCAGCTTTTTACTTTTGAAGAGAAAATGGTTTTCATCTGCGGCTGAAGCAATAGTTACGTCACCCGCCCCGACCATGGCGATATCCCGCTCAGCATCGATGTCGCCCGCAACAACCGTAACATCGCGGCCAGCCTGAACCGAAACGTCCCTCCCGGCACTGATACTGGCGCTGTACTGAGTAGTGCTGCTGCTGTTGCGGTTGACGCCGCGACCCAGACTATTGGTGGCCTGCGCGGAAGCGATGTTCACGTCCCGACTGGCGCCCAAGATCACGTCACGCCCACTTTGCAGTGCGCCACCGATGTTATTGATATCTCGCCCCGCCGAAATATTCAGGTCGTTGGCCGACTCGACGCGAGCCGCGCTGTCGACGTAATCGTTACGAACCTGATCTTTTCCGTAAGCAATCTGCGACGAAGTCACCGTGCGCTCGTTTGTTACATCGCCTGTAAGCGCCGTTAACGCCACATCCTTACCGGCGATAACGCCGCCCGCCTTGTTGGTGAGGTCCTTGCTGGCCAACAGATCCAATCGACCACCCGCCTGCACCAGCCCGCTGCTGACCATGTCCTGGCCAGCAACGGCAGACAGGTTATTGGTGGCTTTTAATGTACCGGCATTGGTCAGGTTCTTGCCGGCGATCATCGTCACATCGGTGCCTTGAATCAGCGCCCCATTAGGTGCCAGCCGATTATTGGCCTGCGCCATGTACAACACCGGCACCAGCACCTTCTCGCCATTAACCTCATGTTCTTCAAGCCAGACTATGTCGTGAGTCAGCGCCGCGACCTGTTGCGACGTCAGGGTCACACCAACTGCGAGATTGAGTTCATTCTTACTCGCGATCGCGTTGTTCATCAGGTACTTGAACTGATCCTCATTGGAGGTCTGGCCATCGATGAAGGCTTGGCCGGTGCGAGCGACCACAGCTTGCTGTACCAAGCGTTGTTCGTAGAGCCCGTCACCGAGGCGCTTGGCGCTGGTATCGGGGTCGTAGCCAAGGCGTGTGAGCAAGTAGTCCGAATTCATGAATTGCTTGAGGTCGGTGAGTGCGGGGTTGGTTTCGATCAGGTACTTCGGCGGCTTGACCGCCGTCACGCTGTTAGGGAGGCCTTGCACGCCCACGATTTGGCTGACGGCCGCACCCGAGGTGTCCTGGGCGTTTAGTCGGAACAAGCCGTTTTGACCCGTCGGCAGGCTGAAACCCGGCAACGCAGTTGGGTCAACTTGCAGTTCTGCCAGGTCCGGCGGCAACTGGCGGTTGAGCAAGACGGTTGAAGGTTGGGTCACGCTGAAAACGCTGGTGTTCACTGACCGCTCCTCAACGGCCGTCGTGGTTTTCTGAACCACCAGATTGCTGATGTCGTTACTTGCTGAGACTTTGGAGGCGCCGCCAGCCTGGATGATGGCCGGTGCAGCCGCTTTGCCATCGGCCTGTACCGTCACAGGGTCGTTGATGCCATAAAACAAGGAAGGATCAAACTTCGCGACCAGTTGGCCAAACGCCACGGGATCAAACGGCCCCGAACTCGGATGCTGGTTGTTGTAGGTGCGTACATCGCTCATCAACCGGTAAAAGTCACTCCCCGAAACCCAGTTGCCGGCGCCCACCTCGTGACCGGATGTGCCCGATGCGGAAAGAGCCGCCTGGTTGGTGATGTTGGTGCTGGTGATGGATAGGTCGTTTGCCGCCGACAGCAGGCTGTATTGGTTGAGGACGCTTGTGCTGTTAACCGTGAGGTTGTGCCCAGACACAAATGTGGCCATGGGTGAGTCAACGCTCACGGTGCTTTCAACTGTTTTGTAAATGAATACCGGGCCACGCACACGTGGGCTTTGAGGGCCGTCACAGTGTTGTACGCAGGACATGGTCATGAAGCCGCCTACGACCACCTGCTCCATGCTGAATTTGTCGCGCTGGTTAGCGAAGTTTGCGGCGTCGACGTTGATGTCGCCGCCGGCCTCGATGCTGCCGGAGCGGTTTTCCAGGCGTTGGGCTGAGCTGCCTGGCGCTCTGCCTGTGACGATAAGATTGCCAATGCTGTAGATGTCGGCGTAGCGGTTTTTGATGCTGTTCGCCTGGAGGCTCATATTCCGACCGCTGAATATGAAGCCGCGGCTGCCGTCTTCGGCCTGATCGTTAAGGAGTGTCTCAGCGTTGATGACCAGGTCTTGCGAGGCCGCCAGGGCCCCGTAGTTGGCGAGGCCCGTGGCAGTCACGGTCATATCGCTGCCAGAGGTCAATCGGCCGTAGTTATTCAACTGGCCGATGACATTGATATCGGTTTTACCGCCGCCCGTGATACTGGCGGTAGCGCCGAGGTCCAGCTGAGAGGCAGCCACTTTCAGCTCGGCCAGGCTGCTCATCCGGCCGCTGCCCGAGTAGCCACCGGTCAACTTCAGGCCCAGCGTCCCGTCGCTGCCGATCACGCCGTCATTGACCCAGGTGTCGCCTGTACCGACAAACGCCGTCGACGCCAACAATTGCCCGGTAGCGGTTTGTGTGAAGTCCTTAATGTTGACGTTGAGCGTGCCGGCCTGAATGACCCCGCTGTTGGTCCAGCTTTCGGCATCCAGAGTCAGGTCACCGCCCGTGGTGAAGCTGCCGCCGGCGTTCATTACATCGCTGCTGGCCACACCAAAGTTGCCTTTGCCGGCATGCACGATGCTACCGCCAGTGTTCAGCAAACTGCCGGTCGTGAGGTTGATATCGTTGTTTGCCGTCTCCAGCATGCCGCTCTGGTTATTCAGCCGCCCACCAATCTGGAAGCGGGTGATGCCACTGTTGCCGAGTGCGCGCAGTTTGCCGGTCTGGTTGTCGATGCTGGCCGCTGTGATCGTTAGGGTACTGTCGCTTTCGATAATGCCGAGTCGGTTGTTCAAATCACCGTCGAGGGTCAGGTCGATTATCTGGCCGGAGATTTGGCCACCTTTATCGCCGCTGTTGTCGAAGTTGTTGCCGGTGACGATCACGCCCTGCTTTGCATAGAGCCCACCCTTGCGGTTATCGAAGTCAGCAGTTCGGGTGTCGATCAGCGCGTCACCATCTTGTGCAGCGATGCGTCCGCCGTTGCTGTTGATACCTGCCAGCGCGCGCAAATCAAGCGCGCTCGCCTGGACCGTGCCGCCTTTGCCGTCGAGGTCGTAACCGTTCTTGAGTACGCCAACAAGGCGTGCGGTGAAGGCGTTTTTCAGGCTGGACAGCGTGCCGCCACGGTTATCCACGTTGTCGGCGGTAACGCTCAGTTCGCCGTCCTGGGCGATGATTTTGCCGTCGAGGTTGTCGACATCACCTTTGGTTTCAAGCACCAGCGTCGTTTGGCTTTGCAGCGTGCCGTTGCTGTTCTCCACGCTGGCGACATGCAGGTTGAGGTTTGCGTTCTTGCTGTAGATCAGACCGTCGTTGTCATTCTGCACCTTGCCGGTGGCCGTCAACAGAAGCTGACCGTTGGCGGCGACTGTGCCGCCGTTACGGTTGTCCAGGCCACCGATAAGCAGCGTCATCATGCTCTGGCTGGCGAGCTGACCGCCCTGGTTATCGACCTGATCGGCTCGCTTGAGCAGCAGGTCTCCCACACTGGCGACTGTGCCCTTGGTGTTGGTCAGGGTGCCCAGCAGATCAAGGGTGGCCTCTGCGTTGGTCGCGATGCTGCCGGCAGTGTTGTCCACATCGGTACCGGTGACGGTCAGGCCGAGTTGGGAGCTGATGGCGCCGCTGACGTTGCGCAGCGTCATGGCGGCGGCGACCAGCGTCTCTGCGCTGTCCATCTGGCCCTTGTCGCTGTTATCCAACACACCGTTGACGGTGAGCGTCTGTCCTGCTCCGCTGGACAGGCTACCCTGCCGGTTATCGATGTTGTCCGCACTGACCATCAGCGCTTTTTGGCTAACCAGCGCGCCTGCGTTGCTGTTGTCCAGATCGCCGCTGAGCTTGACGCTGACTTCGCCGTTGAGGCTGGAGAGCTTGCCGTGGTTGCTGTTGTCGAGCTTGCCGCCTTTGACTTCAAGGCCCTGCAACCCAGAGATCAGGCCCAGTTGGTTAAGCACCTGATCGGCTTTGATAGTGAGCGTTTGCTCGCCGATCAAGCTGCCGTTGTCGCTGTTGTTGAGTCTGCCGCCAGTCAGCCGGATACTTACCTTGCTGGCGATTGCACCGCCGCGGTTATCCAGGTCTGCGCTGACAATGCGCAAGTCGCCCTGGCTATAAATTTTGCCTTGGGCATTGAGGAGATTATCTGCGTTGATGCGGGCCTTATCAGCGCTGAGCACCTTGCCGCCATTGCGGTTATCCAGCGTACCTGCGGTAATTTTCGCGAGACGTTGCGCGCTGACAATACCGCCGATGTTATCCAGGGCTTGATCCACCGAAACACGCACGTCATGGCTGGCAACCACACTGCCGTTGTTATGCATGTCCTGGGCGCGGATCTTGATATCGCCCGTGGTATTGCGGGTGTTGTCGTCGTTGACGCCCGCTTCGATGATCGCGTTGTTGGTCAACCGCCCCTGGGTACGAAGCACGATCTGGTCACGAGCCGCGATGTTTTGCTGGATACTCAGCGCATCGCGGGCCTGCAAGTTCACGCTACTGCCGTAAACCGTGCCCTGCATATCGGTACTGGCAGCTTTGACGGTCACTGCGTCAGTGGCAGCGAGTTGCGCAACGGTCAGGTCGCCATTGGCGGCGATCTGAATATCGCCCGCGCTGGCGGCCATTTTCCCGTCAAGCTTTACCCCGACCCCAGCTTCACTGCTGACCAGCTTGATCGCCCCGGCATACATCCCACCCAGGGACGAAGAGTCGATCGCCAGTTGCGGTGCAGTCGCCGGGTCGGCGGCACGCGCGGTGGCCTTGAGCGTCTTGGCGTCAACGTCATTAGCGCCGGCAATGATCGTCAGGTTCTTGGCCTGGATCTCCGCATTGAGCTTGGCCGAGCGGGTGATGATTTCGAAGCGATCGATGTTGTTGGCATTAAGGCCCGCACCTTCGATGGCGACGCTGCCTCCGTCGACTTGGTAACGATTGACCTGGCCGTTTTCGATCACTGCTTTACCGGTGGTCAACGTGGCTTGCGGGGTATTGATAAAACCGCAGCCATTGCAGGTGATGCCATACGGGTTGGCCACGATCACGTGGGCCGACTGCCCAGCCACCTCGGTGTACCCGCGCAACTGACTCGGACTGCCGCCGTTGACCTCGTTGAGGATCACGCTGGCTGCTGTGCCGTTGAGGTTCTGGTTGCCGAGGATAATCCCGCCCAACTGGGTCGACTGGGTGCGGCTGGTGGCGTTGTTGAGGATGACGCCCTGCTGGCCGACGTTGTAATCCTGGAACTGGTTATGGGACAACCCGCTGCCATTGGGCGCCGCGATATTGACGATGGGTACGCCATTGCCCGCCTGGCCCAGCGTAGTCCCCGGCGCGCTGACCACAATCCCATCCGCCTGCGCCAGCAACGGCTGCCAGAACATCGCGTTGGCCAGGATCAACGCCAAGCCGCGCTTGGGCAGTCCCAGGAAAGTGGAGCGCGTTTTCAAGGCCGCAGAAGGTTGGCGCGCAAGAAAGGCGAACTGGCGAACGTCCATGTGATGTCTCGATGCCCAAGGGGCGGTAAAAATTTAAAGGAAGAAATCCAGGCGAAAATAGACCGGCGCTTCACGTTCAGTGATCGGCCCCGGGCGTTCCAAAGAGTGTGCAAAGGTCACCGTGGCGGCGACGTTCTGGCCGCGCGCGAACAACTCCACGGAGTTGCTGCTCATGCGTCCGTGCTGTTCGGCGTTGTAGCGGCCATGGCTGATCACGCCTTGGTCATAACCAAGGCTGGTGCCGTATTCATTGAACACCGGCTGCAACCACGCGATGGTCACCGGGCGGCTCCAGCGCAGGTCGTTGCGCCAGTAGCCGCCGCTATCGCCGGCCAGGCTTTGATCCTTGTAACCACGTATCGATGACTGCCCGCCCAGGCTCATGCGCTGGGGGCTGAACAGCACGTCTTCGCTGCGCTGGCCGGTCATCAGGCTGCTGAAACTGAACGACTCGCCCCACAGCTTGAACGGGTACAGGTAGCTCAGGGTCGCGGTGTATTTGCGGTAGCGCGCATCGGCCTGGCCGGGGCGCGGATTGTGGTTGGCCTGGGCGTCGAATGCGCCAATGCCGTCCTGCATGCCCAGGTCGATGTTGAGGAATGAGCCGCCGATACGTCGACCATGGTTGATGCCGAACTGGGTTTCGCTGAGGCGGTTACTGCTCAACGCGAGCTTGCTGTCTTCGATGAAGTTGTTGGTGCGCAGGTACGCCACGCCGGTGCTGAGGGAGGTTTTGCTCAGGGCGTCGCGGCGAATCACCCGTTCCAGGCGCAGTTGATGGTTCTGGCTGTCGCCGGACTGCTTGAAGTTGAAACCGCTGGCCTGGGCCAGCGAGCGGTATTCGGTTTCGCTGTAGCTGTAATTGAGGTTCCACCAGCCAAATGGCAGGTTGTAATTGAGCATCGAATTGCGCGAGGTTTTTTGGTGGTCGCTGACGGCATCGTGGCCGCCACGCAGGGAGAGTTGGTCGGCCAGGCCCAGCGGGTTGTCCCAATCCAGGCTGGCGCCCCACTGCTGTTCGCCGGTGGCGCGCTGGCCACCGTTGTGGCGGGACAGGCCGACGCGCCAAGGTTTTTGCGGGGTGTTTTTGACCAGCACGTCGCTGCCGCCGACTTCCTTGCCGGGGGCCAATTCCATCTGGGCCTGGTTGGAGGGCAGACGGTTCAGTTGGTCGACCATCTGCTCGATTTCGCGCAGGTTGAGCAAATCGCCTGGTTTGCCTGGGAAGCTCATAAACAGCTGGCGGCCGGTGATGCCGCTGCCTTCGGCGCCCTTCAAGCTTTCCAGCCGGCCTTCCACCACTTGTACCTTGAGGTTTCCGCTGGCGAGGTTTTGCTGCGGCAGATAGGCGCGACTGGTGACCAGGCCTTTGGCGAGGTAGTGATCGGTGATGACTTTGAGCAGATCATTGAGCTGCGCCACGCCGAGGCATTGGCCGATATAGGGTTTGATCAGACTGGCGCGCTCGCCATCGGACAAGGCATCGGCGCCGGCAAGTTCGATGGTGTTGATCGCAAAGCAGCGCGTGTCGGCGGGCGCTGTCGGCTTGGTAGGCGTAGCAGCTTTGCCGGGCAGGTCCTTGAGTTCTTCGAGTCGGCGTTGTTGCTCTTCGAGCAGGCGATCCTGGCGGTCACGGATCAGATCAGTAACGCCGGGCGTGTTCTGCGGGGTAGCGCCTTGAGCTGTCCCAGCAAAGCCCAGGCAAAAAAAAGCGGACAGCAGACTGAGCCTGGTCCGGTGTGCCGAACGCCACATTTCTAGATCCCTCTACATGGCTTTGTGCCATCACTTGGCGGCGATCTTATGGTGGCGTTTTAGTGGCGTCAATTAAATGTACAACTTTGTTTCAGTGGTGACACACGATCACTTGTAGTCTGAAAAATTAAGGCCTTTAACATCAATTACTTAACAGAAATCGTGAACATGCAATTCAGGTCCGTACTTGGCAACGCAATTGGGAGGTAAATTCGCGCCTCTGGCTTAGCCGGCAGTTTTTTATGGGAGAAAACCGCTCAATGGTGGTGCTATTGGCTGATTGCCTTTTTTAGAGGAGTGCGGCCAGTGAGGTATACCCCATCATCGGCGCAGAACGCGCCCAGATTGACGCCAACCGCAGTTTTACCCGGCCCGCCTTTGGTTGAAACGACCGCAGTGACTTTCATGATATTGACCTCGGAATCGTAGGATTTGAGATGCATTCATGCGGGTCACGCTGCGCGCTTTGATCGCCCCGGAAAAATCCAAGGCAAAAAAAAGCCTGCATCGCTGCAGGCTTTTCCCTATCTGGCTCCACGACCTGGACTCGAACCAGGGACCCAATGATTAACAGTCATTTGCTCTACCAACTGAGCTATCGCGGAATGCGCCGTATGTTACTGATTGAAAAGGAGAAGTCAAGCTTTCCCTGACGGCCTTGACGATTAATCCGGATGACCGGCTGAAAGCTGCTGCTCCTTGGCCAGGTCCAGCCAGGCGCGCACGGCGGGGGGCAGGTGGGCGCTGGCGCGCCAGGCCAGGGCGATGTGCCAGTCGGTGTGGGGTTCGTCGAGAGGGATCAGGGCGATGCCTGCGTGTTGATGCTTGTGCGCCAGCATGCGGGGCAGGAAGGCGACGCCGAGGCCGGCGGCGACCAGGTCGACGATGAAGTCGATCTGCCCGCTGCGCGCCGCCACGCGGGGTATCACGCCTTTGCGCTCGCAGGCGGCGAGGATCTTGGCGTTCAGGGCGAAGCCGGCTTCGAACAGGATGAACGGCGAGTCCGCCAGGTCGGCGAAGTCGATGCGTTGACGCTGGGCCAGGGGGTGGCCCTTGGGCAGTACGGCCATCAGCGGTTCGTTGCGCACGGGCTGATAATCGAAACCTGCATCCACCGGCAGCAGCAACGCAGCGAGGTCGACCTCCCCCGCTTCCAGGCACTCGCGCAATCTCTTGCTACCGTATTCGGTGAGTTCGATGTCGATGTCCGGATAACGACTGCGATAGGTGGCAAACATCGTCGCAAACAACACCCCGCACCCCACCGGTGGCAGGCCGATGCGCAACACGCCGCGCTTGAGGCCGCGCAGGTCGTTGATCTCGGCGACCAGGTCATGGTGTTCGGCGAGCAGTACCAGGGCGCGGCGGTAGGCGATCTCACCCGCAGCGGTGAGTTCGTTGCGGTGACCCAGGCGATCGAGCAGCGGCATGCCGAGTTCTTCCTCCAGGGTCTTGACCGCCTTGCTCACCGTGGATTGGGTCAAGGCCACCACGTCGGCGGCCTGGGAGAATCCGCCCTGGCGCACCACTTCGACGAACGTGCGCAACGTTCTCAAGTTCATGGGTATTCCTTTAGCGACTGGTATCTAGCGATAAAAGTTGTTTTTATCATGACAGATATTTGCCTATCCTGACCCGCCCAGCCTTGTGGAGACACGCTTAATGATCATCTCGTCCGCCTCCGACTACCGCGCAGCGGCCAAACGCAAGCTGCCGCGCTTCCTGTTCGACTACATCGACGGCGGTGCCTACGCCGAGCACACGATGCGCGCGAACAGTTCGGACCTGGCCGAGATCAGCCTGCGCCAACGCGTGCTGCGCAATGTCGATAACCTGAGCCTCAAGACAACGCTGTTCGGCCAGGCCCTGGACATGCCGGTCATCCTCAGCCCTGTCGGCTTGACCGGCATGTATGCGCGGCGCGGCGAAGTACAAGCGGCAAAGGCGGCGGCGAACAAGGGCATCCCCTTCTGCCTGTCGACAGTGTCGGTGTGTTCGATTGAAGAAGTGGCGTCGCAGAGCCCGCAGTCAATCTGGTTCCAGCTGTATGTGCTCAAGGACCGGGGCTTTATGCGCAATGCCCTGGAGCGGGCCCAGGCGGCGGGGGTCACCACCCTGGTGTTCACCGTGGACATGCCCACGCCCGGTGCGCGCTACCGCGATGCCCACTCGGGCATGTCCGGGCCGTTCGCGGCGCAGCGGCGCATGTTGCAAGCCGTCACCAAGCCGCAATGGGCGTTCGACGTAGGGCTCATGGGCCGCCCCCACGACCTGGGCAATATCTCCAGGTACCTCGGCAAACCCACTCACCTGGAAGATTACATCGGCTGGCTGGCCAATAACTTCGACCCCTCCATCAGTTGGAAAGACCTGGAGTGGATCCGCGACTTCTGGAAAGGCCCGATGATTATCAAGGGCATCCTCGATCCTCAGGACGCCAGGGACGCAGTGAGTTTCGGCGCCGATGGCATCGTGGTTTCCAACCATGGCGGCCGTCAGCTGGACGGTGTGCTGTCCACCGCCAAGGCTCTGCCACCAATTGCCGATGTCGTGGGCGATGACCTGACGGTGCTGGTGGACTCCGGCATCCGTTCCGGGCTGGACGTGGTGCGCATGCTCGCCCTCGGCGCCAAGGCGTGCCTGCTCGGACGCGCCACCGCCTATGCACTGGCCGCCGACGGGCAACACGGGGTAGAGAACCTGCTGGACATCTTCGCCAAGGAAATGCGCGTGGCCATGACGTTGACCGGTGTCACGTCCATCGACCAGATTGACCACAACACGCTGGTGCAATCAGCCAAATAACTGACGTCAGTGCTTAACGACCGTTTTTTTACTGTAAAAACGGTCTTTGATTTGTAAGGTTTTTTATTTATTTAAACGAAATGGCACGAATCTCGCTCTAACACCTTCCAAGCAGGTCAAGCGATGACAAGACGTGCGGCAGTGCCCAGGGGTTATAAACCCCCAGTAAAGCGGTCTAAACTGTTTCCAATGTTTTACGGAACTGAAGGAACAGTAAGACGCCTGGCATTTGCCACTCTCATCCAGCCTGTAAGACAGCTAAGTGCTTAGAGGCCGTTTGCTTATGAAAACCCCCACCCAGACCAACGCAATTGACTTCGACAGTGCAAAATTGCAACGCCTGGGCTTTGGTCAGCCATCACTCGTACCTCACCGCCCGACGACCGTCGCACAACTTCGCCAGCAACTGGGGATGCAATTGCAGACCAGCCTGGAACCGCAGCGTATCCTCGCGGTGTTTTTCCGTGAGATCCAGCGCCTGGTCCCCCTGGATGCCCTGCAATATCGCCACGAAACCAGTGACCTGCGCCTGGAGTTCGGCCACCGTGGCCACCACTCGGTGAGCTACAGCCTCAGCCACGAAGGCGAGCACCTCGGCGAGCTGGTCTTTCGCCGCAACCAGCGCCTGCTGGAAGAGGAACTCGGCCAGCTCGAATCACTGCTGTCGACCCTGCTCTACCCGATGCGCAACGCCCTGCTCTACCGCGTCGCCACCCGCAGCGCCCTGCGCGACCCGTTGACCGAAACGGGCAACCGCATTGCCATGGACCAGACCCTGCAACGGGAAATCGACATGGCGCGCCGGCACCTGAACCCGCTGTCCCTGCTGATGCTGGACATCGACCACTTCAAGACCATCAACGACACCCACGGCCATACGGCCGGCGATAACGTATTGCGCGCCGTTGCCGGAGCGATCAAGAGCCAGTTGCGTAACGTGGACATGGTGTTTCGGTTTGGCGGGGAAGAGTTTCTGATCCTGCTGTCCAACACCGGCCGGGATGCGGCGGCCATGGTCGGTGAACGCCTGCGCCAGGCGGCACAGGCCCAGGATTATTGGGCGGAAGGAAGACGGATCGAATTGACGGTGAGCCTCGGTTGTTCGACCCTGCTGGCCGCCGAGTCGGCCGAGAGCCTGTTGCGTCGCGCCGACAGCGCCTTGTACGTGGCCAAGCGCGAAGGCCGCAATCGCCTGGCAATGGCGGGGTAAAACCCCGCCATCCCCGTTACATCACGCTTCGCTGGCGACGCGCAAAGGGCGCTCGCGCACAGCAGCGCTCGCCGGTTTTTCTTTCTCCAGGCGCATGCAACTTTCCAGGAACAGGTACATATAGTCGTAGCTCTTGCACACGGCCTGGCGCAGCTCTGCCTGCAGTTCCCTGGTCGAGTTCATCCCGGCCAGTGTGCAGATGATTTCCAGGGCTTCCCAAGGATGGGCGTCGTCGTACTGGGCGTGCATCTTCAACCACTTCATCGCACGCTTGCGGTCTTCCTCGGGAAAGGCTGCCGCATACACGCCGGTGGAGCACACCACCGCCGACCACTCCCCCGTCGCCCCCTCAATCGCATAGTTGGTCGCGGCAATGGCCACGATCAACGAATCGGCCGAGCTGGTGTGCCAGCACCAGTGGCTCAGCGCATGCAACTCCGGCGGCACGTCCTGGGCCTGCAGTTCTTCGAGGCTGACGCCATGGGCACGCGCCCAATGCACCCAATAGTCCGCGTGGTTCAGCTCCACACGGATATTGCGCATCAACCAACGGCGCGCCATGTCTTCCCCCGGATGGCGGGCAAACTTGGTCTTGGTGAGGTTCTGTGCCATGTACAAGGCAAACTGTTCCACCACGGGCCAGCCACCGATCAGGTAGTGACGCATGGTCTTGGCGCTGAGCGTGTTGTCACGCATGCGTTGGTACAGTTCGTGTTCGACAACCCGGCGCTTGCTCTCGCTGCAGTCCTGGATCAATTGCTGAGCCCAGGCGGGGTAGCTTGAGGCTTCCATAAGCGGGCCGGTTCTGCTGAATGTGTCGATCACTATTAAGGCTCCTTTTTAAGTGTGATTTACAGACCGGCAAATGTTTCAGCGGAATGTGCCGGGCGCCCTGAATAACAGAGGCTGCGGCCGCACGGGTCGACACTGCAAGCTATCGAAGGTAAACAATTGCGGTCGTTCAATCAGGTAGCCCTGAGCGTAATCCACACCAATATCGAGCAGGGCCTGTTCGATTTGCGGTGTTTCAACAAACTCGGCAATTGTGCGCTTACCCATGACATGGCCGATGTGATTGATCACTTCAACCATCGCGCGGTTAATCGGGTCGTCCAGCATATCCTTTACGAAACTTCCATCGATCTTCAGGAAGTCTACAGGTAAATGTTTGAGATAAGCGAATGAGGACATTCCGGCGCAAAAGTCATCCAGCGAAAAATGGCAACCTAAGGCCTTGAGTTCATTAATAAAGCGGATGGCACTGCCCAAGTTTGCGATGGCGCTGGTTTCGGTAATTTCAAAACAGATCATGCTGGGCGGAATAGCGTAAGTATGAAATTTCTCTCGCAGGAATCCGAGAAAGTCCTCATCGCCAATCGTTATACCTGACAGATTGATCGCACACAGGGCCATGGGACGGCCCGGACGCTCGTTAATGCAACGGGCAATAATCTCAAATACATTCTCCACCACCCAACGGTCCAGGGACGTCATCAAACCATAGCGCTCGGCGGCCGGGATAAAGCTGTCCGGCAGGATTACACGCCCCGCCTCATCGTGCAGGCGCAGCAGTATTTCGATATGCCCATTGCCGCCGTCGGTATGCCCGAGGGGGGAAATTTCCTGGGAGTACAGGCAAAAGCGGTTCTCCTCCAGCGCCATGTGCAGGCGCTGCACCCAGGCCATTTCGCCAAAGCGCAGGGACAGTTCGGAGTCGTCGGCGTGGTACACCTGCACGCGGTTGCGGCCTTTTTCCTTGGCCATGTAGCACGCCATGTCGGCGGCACGCAGCGAGGCCTCCAGGGTGGTCGGGGTGCTGGCAATGTGTACCAGGCCGATACTCACGGTGGTCATGAACGGCCGCCCCTTCCATACGAAATGCAGACTCTGCACGGTATGACGCAGGCTTTCGGCGATTTTTTCCGCCACCGCCACCGGGCAGTTCTCCAGCAGGATGCCGAATTCATCGCCGCCCAGGCGCGCCAGGGTGTCACCTTCGCGCAGGTCCGACTGCAACAGCGCGCAGATGTGCCGCAACAGTTCGTCGCCCGCCGCATGGCCGCAGGTGTCGTTGACCAGCTTGAACTGGTCCAGGTCCAGGAACATCAACGCATGCCGCCCGGCCTGCGCCTGCCCTGCCGGGTGCAGCACCTGCTCCAGGCGATACTCGAATTCGCGGCGGTTGGCCAGGCCGGTCAGCGCATCGTGGGTCGCCTGCCATGACAGATTGGCGATGTACTGGCGCTCCTGGGTCATGTCATGCAGCACCAGCACCGCGCCCGAGACCTTGCCGGCGCTGCGGATCGGCGCGCCCACCAGGGTGACCGAGACCGTGCTGCCATCCAGGCGCTGGATCGTCTTCGAATGCTCGCTGCCGCCGCTGAGCTGGCCCTTGACGATGTGTTCGATCAAGGTGAAGCCGTCCGGCTGTGCGTGGTCTTCCAGCAACTTGAACAACGCTGCCAGGGGCTGGCCCTGGGCCTGCGCCGAGTGCCAGTGAGTCAGCGCCTCGGCCGCCGGGTTCATATAGGTAATGGCACCGTCGACGTCGGTGGTGATCACCCCGTCGCCAATCGACTCCAGGGTGATCTGCGCCCGCTCCTTTTCTTCCTGCAAGGCATCGGCGAAGGCATGGCGCTGGGCCAGCAGCTTATGGGTGCGCAACAGTGCCAATACGATCAGGCCCAGGGCCGTCGCCAGGTTCGTGATGACCAGCAACCGCAGAATCATGCGCGAACCTTCGCCGAGAGCATCGCTGAAGGCCTTGGCGGCGGGTGTCACGCCTTCGTTGATGGCGATGATATGCGCCTTCCACTGGCGCACATCGTTGGCGCCGATCTGGTCGTGAATGATCGCCTGGTGCATCTCGCGGGCCAGGTCATCCAGTTGAAGCAGGTAACCATCGCCTACGGTCCACAGTTGGATGGCTTTTTCCAGGTAGCTGAAATGGCGAAAGTTGAGGTACAGCCAGATCAGGCTGGAGACATCATCCGGATGGTTGCCCCCTTTGAGGATACCCAGGCGGGCTGCGGCAAGGTCGGGCACGGGACGGTCAAGGGCAATGCGCAGTTCGTGCCCGCCCTGGGGCACGGCAATGGCCTGCTGGTACTTGAGGTACGTGCCGGCGTCGCGATTATCGGCGTAGAGCGTCAGGTAATAGATGGCGTCCTTCTGGCCCTTGGACCACAGGCTCTCGCCGGCCACGTAACCACGCACGGCCGAAAGCACGTAGAGACTGACGCAGCCCAATAATGCCTGGAACAGCACCACGGCGATAAATGGCCAGACAATGCCCAACAACCGGGGCGTTCCTAAAGTCCGCTTTTGCTTCATGAAGTCCCTTGCACATGCACTGCTGGATACGCACGCGAAAACCCGCTTTCGATAGCTCAGCCTAGGCTAAATCAACGTACCTGTTGCAAGTGTCCATACAGTTTGGCGTACAGCCCGCCATCGGCAATCAGCTGCTGATGGTCACCATCCTCGGCAATGTGACCGCCGTCGAACACCAAGACTCGATCCGCTTGCTTAACAGCCGACAGACGGTGGGCGATGATCAGTGTAGTACGCCCGCTGAGGAACCGTGCCAGCGCCTGGTGCAGGTTGTACTCGGTGGCGGCGTCCAGGGCGGAGGTTGCTTCGTCGAGTATCACCACCTTGGGTTCGGCCAGGACCATGCGCGCAATCGCCAGGCGCTGGCGCTGCCCACCGGAAAAACGCACCCCGGAACGCCCCACCACACTGTCCAGGCCCAAGGGCAGTGCCTTGACGGTAGCATCCAACTGGGCGATTTCCAGTGCCTGCCAACAGGCCTGGTCGCTGCGCTCCCGGCCCATGGTCAAGTTGGCGCGCACGGTGTCGTTGAACAGCGCCGGGTGTTGCAGCACCACCGCAACGTGCTCGCGAAGGGTCTCCAGGCCAATCTCCTGCTGGGTGGCACCACCAAAACGGATACTGCCCGCCTGGGGCGTGTAGAGCCCGAGCAACAGTTGCACCAGGGTGCTTTTGCCACCGCCGCTGGCGCCGACGATTGCCACCTTCTCACCGGGCGCGATGGTCAGGTTCAACTGGTCGAGTACCAGTTCTTCGCCGTAGCCGAAGTCCAGGCCGCGCACTTCGATGCCCACGGTGTCGCGCCCGGTGAACGGATCAGCACCGCCGGCATATTGCGGCTCATCGGCACGCGCCAGCAGTTCGTTGATCCGCGTCAGCGCCCCGCCTGCCGCGTAGTAGGCGTATTGCAGGTTAAGCAGTTGCTCCACCGGGCCGATCATGAACCACAGGTAGCTGAACACCGCGAGCATCTGGCCGATGGACAGGTCGGAAAACAGCACGGTGAGCATCGCCGCCGCACGGAAGATGTCGATACCGAACTGGAACAGCAACCCACTGGCGCGGCTCGAAGCGTCGGTTTTCCATTGCGAGTGAATGGCGTAGTCACGCACTTCCTGGGCCCGCTGGCCGAGGCGCCCGAGGAAAAAGCCCTGGCGGTTGCCGGCGCGCACTTCCTGGATGGCATCCAGGGTTTCGGTCAGGGCCTGGGTAAAGCGCGAGGTGCTGTCGTTTTCCAGCTTCTTCAGGTGCTTGACGCGCTTGCCCAACTGCACCGTGGCGTAGATCACCAACGGATTGAACAGCAGGATCAGCAGCGCCAGTTGCCAATGCATCCACACCAGGATCGCCGAGGTACCCACCAGGGTCAGCATGGCCACCAGGAAACGGCTGAGGGTTTCACCGACAAACTTGTCCAGCGTATCCAGGTCGGTGACCAGGTGGGTGGTGACGGTCCCGCTGCCCAGGCTTTCGTATTCGCCCAGGGAGATGCGCTTGAGCCGCTCGATCAGGCGCACGCGGATGCGGTACACGATGTCCTTGGCCAAGCGCGCAAACAACCGCGCCTGTGCCACGTTGAACAGCAGCGCGCCACAACGCAGAAACAGCGTCACCAGCAGCATCAGGCCGATATAGCCGGCCGCCTTCTGCCACCCCAGGGGCAATGCGTGGTTCATGACCTTGAGCGCGGCATCGCCGTGTCCCAACAGCACTTCATCCACCAGCAACGGCAACAGCAGGGGAATCGGCACACTGCACAGGGTCGCCAGCACGGCGACGCCATTGGCGATCCACAGGGACTTCTTGTGCCGCAGGGCCAGGCGGCGAATTTCCGCCCAGGTCAGTCGGTCGGTGCGTGGTGACTGGTCATGCACAGGTTGCTCGCTCCAGCCATCGCCCCAACAACGGTGACAGCTCGGACAGCGGCTGGTAGCCGTTAGTCAGCAACGCCAACTGGCCATTACGCTCGGCAAGCAAGGTCGGAAACCCGGCGATCCCCAGGTCCTGGACCCAGGTGAAGTCAGCGGCCGTCGCGGCATGCTGCTCGGCACGGTCGAATGCGCCGGCAAACTCGATGCGCGGGATGCCCGCCTCTTCAGCCAGCTCCACCAGCACACTGGCGAGGGTCACGTCACGGCCCTCGACATAAAACGCGCGCTGGATCAGCCCTAACAACGTCCATGCGCAATCCGGTGCCAGGCTACGCGCGGTAACAATGGCGCGACACGCAGGCTCGGTGTCGTAGACAAAGCCGTCGGGCAACGCGCCATCGCGCTTGAACGGCTGGCCGGTGGCGTCAGTGACCGCCTGCCAGTGCTCGAGGATGTAGCGCCGCGTGGTCGGTTCCAGTGCCGCGCCGCTGCCGGTACGCAAGCCGCCCACCACCAGGTGCACGTCCACGCCGGCCGCCTGGGCCTGCTCGACCAGCGCCTGCGCCACCGGGGCAAAGCCCCAGCACCAGGAACACATTGGGTCCATCACATAGAGCAGGCGCGCGGGCATGGGTCAGGCCTCGGAAGGGGTTTGCTTGTAGTTGAAGCCAATCGGGTGCGGCATATTGCGGGCCTTGGCCAGCTCAATCTGCTTTTGCCGGTCGATCGCGCTGCGACGGGTTTTCTCCGGCAGCTTATCCCAGCAATGGGGGCAACTGATGCCAGCCACATAGTGTTCGGATGCGCGGTCGGAGGCGCTCACCGGTGTGCGGCAGGCATGACATTGATCGTAGTCGCCTTCGCTCAGGTCGTGGCGCACAGTGACACGATTGTCGAACACAAAGCAGTCGCCCTGCCATTTGGTTTCTGCCTGCGGCACCTCTTCGAGGTACTTCAGGATGCCACCCTTGAGGTGGTAGACCTCATCGAAACCTTCGCTGAGCATGTAGCTCGACGCCTTCTCGCAACGAATGCCGCCGGTGCAGAACATGGCGACCTTCTTGTGCTTGGCCGGGTCGAAGTTGGCTTTGATATAGTCGGGAAATTCACGAAAACTGGTGGTTTTCGGGTCGATTGCGCCTTCGAAGGTGCCGATCGACACTTCGTAGTCGTTGCGGGTGTCGATCAACAGCACTTCGGGGTCGCTGATCAGCGCGTTCCAGTCCTGCGGGTCGACATAGGTGCCGACTTTCTTGTTCGGGTCGACGCCTTCGACGCCCAGGGTCACGATCTCTTTCTTGAGCTTGACCTTGGTGCGGTAGAACGGCTGCTCATCGCAGTACGACTCTTTGTGATCGATGTCGTCCATGCGCGGGTCGTTCTTCAGCCAGGCCATCAGGCCATCAATGCCTTCGCGGCTGCCGGAAACGGTGCCGTTGATGCCTTCTTCGGCGATCAGCAAGGTGCCTTTGATGCCGTTGTCGACCATCGCCTGCAGCAGTGGCTCGCGCAGGGCGACGTAATCTTCGAGGGTGACGAACTTATACAGTGCCGCCACGACAATCGGTTGAGTCATGGGTGTTCTCTCCAGGTGGCTACCCTCGTAAGGGGTGAACCGGATGCAAAAAAAACGCGCCGGCTGAGCGGCGCGCTGCGGATTCTAGCAAATGCAGGGTGTCAGAGACACCCGCGTATCAGCTATGCCCGCCGGCGCAGGTCGGCGAGGCCGGGGCTGCGTCGATTTTCGCCCATTCTTCGGGCGTGTAGGTATGCAGCGCCAGCGCATGAAATTCGCTCATCAGGTCACCCAGGGTGGCGTAGACCTTCTGGTGGCGCTTGACGCGGTTAAGCCCCTCGAACTGCTGGCTGACCAGCACGGCCTTGAAGTGGGTCTGCAACCCACGGCTGTGCATATGGCTTTCATCCAGCACGCTCAAGTGCTCCGGGGCCAGGGCGGCGAGCGCCGTTTCGATACGCTGTTGCATGGTCATTCCTGCTTACTTCTTCTTGGCCGGTGCGGCGGCTTTTGGCGTCAGCTCGTTGGTCATGTCTTCCAACAGCTTGTTCACCACCGGCACGGCGCTTTCCAGCTTGGCCTGGGTCATCTGGGCCGATTGCTGGGTCAGTTGCGGCATTTTTTCCAGGACTTTCTTGCCCAGTGGCGACTGGTAGAAGGCAACCAGGTCCTTGAGCTCGGATTCGCTGAAGTTGGTGGTGTAGAGCTTGACCATGTCCGGCTTCAGCTTCGGCCAGCCGATGGCCTGGTCCAGGGCGGCGTTGGCCTTGGCCTGGTAGCTGTCCAGTACGGACTGCTTGGCGGCAGGCGCCTTGGTCTGTTCGAAACGCTGGGCGAACATTTGCTGCACTTGCATGTACACCGGGGTACCCAGCTTGTCGGCATGGGCCAGGGTAAGGAAGGCTTCGGCACTGGCGTTGTGGCTGGCGGTATCGGCAAAAACCTGGCCGCTGGCGCAAACCAGAGCAACCGCGGTACAGATGGCACGAAGACGAGTCATCGAGTTTCCTTTTCTAGCAGGCGAGGTAAGACCCCAAGGGCGCCCATTCTGCGCCTAAAAAACGCTGCGGCTCAACCCCGGGCCTGACCGGGCGCGGATTGCAGTGAATGAATCCGATGAAAAGTCTTTTAGGGAACCCCCCAGGCCGATCAGGGCCTAAACTGCGCAAACGAACCTGAAGGAGAGTGCCCGATGAGCCGTATCGAAACCGACAGCCTGGGAGACGTGGAAGTCCCGGAAGACGCTTACTGGGGCGCCCAGACCCAACGCTCGCTGGTGAATTTCGCCATCGGCGAGCAGCGCATGCCCCTCGCGGTACTGCACGCACTGGCCCTGATCAAGAAGGCCGCCGCCCGGGTCAACGACCGCAACGGTGACCTGCCCGCCGACATTGCCCGCCTGATCGAACAGGCCGCCGACGAAGTGCTCGATGGCCAACATGATGACCAGTTCCCCCTGGTCGTCTGGCAAACCGGCAGCGGCACCCAGAGCAACATGAACGCCAACGAGGTCATCGCCGGCCGCGCCAACGAGCTGTCGGGCAAGCCCCGTGGCGGCAAGAGCCCGGTGCACCCCAACGATCATGTGAACCGCTCCCAAAGCTCCAACGACTGCTTCCCTACCGCCATGAGCATTGCGGCGGTGCAAGCGGTGCACCAGCAATTGTTGCCGGCGATCAATACACTGTCCGGCGGCCTCGCGGAACTGTCGGCGCGGCATGCAAAGCTGGTAAAGACGGGCCGCACCCACATGATGGATGCCACGCCGATCACCTTCGGCCAGGAACTCTCGGCGTTTATCGCCCAGCTCGACTACGCCGAACGGGCGATCCGCAGCGCCCTGCCCCAGGTATGCGAGCTGGCCCAAGGTGGCACGGCGGTGGGCACCGGGCTGAATGCGCCCCATGGCTTCAGCGAGGCGATCGCCTCGGAATTGGCGGCTTTGTCGGGCCTGCCCTTCGTCACCGCGCCGAACAAATTCGCCGCATTGGCCGGCCATGAACCGATCGTGACCCTGCACGGCGCCCTGAAAACCCTGGCCGTGGCCCTGATGAAAATCGCCAACGACCTGCGCCTGCTGGGCTCCGGCCCGCGTGCCGGACTTGCGGAGGTGAAACTGCCGGCCAACGAGCCTGGCAGCTCGATCATGCCCGGCAAGGTCAACCCGACCCAGTGCGAGGCACTGTCGATGCTGGCCTGCCAGGTGCTGGGCAATGACGTGACCATCGGCATCGCAGCGAGCCAGGGGCATTTGCAGTTGAACGTGTACAAGCCGGTGATCATCCACAACCTGCTGGAATCGATCCGCCTGCTGGCCGATGGCTGCAATAACTTCCAGGAGCACTGCATCGCCGGCCTCGAACCCGACGCCGGGAAAATGGCCGAGCACCTGGAGCGCGGGCTGATGCTGGTCACGGCGCTCAACCCGCACATCGGCTATGACAAGTCGGCAGAGATCGCCAAGAAGGCCTACACCGAAGGCTTGACCCTTCGGGAAGCGGCGTTGGACCTGGGCTACCTCACCGACGCTGAGTTCGACCAGTGGGTACGCCCGGAAAACATGCTGGGCGCCTAGGACGCCATGCGTAGCCGCCGGGCCTTGAGCCCGGCGAGCAACGACGGCGCCAGCGCCACCGCCGCCGACCCCAGCACCACCACCAGCGCGCCGAAATAGCCCAGGGCATTGATCTCTTCGGCCTGCACATAGTCCGGCCACAGCCACGCCGCCAACGCCACCGCGACAAAGGTCACCAACGGCGTCAGGGCCAGGGTCGCACTCACCCGTGAGGCTTCCCAGTGAGCCAGGGCTTCGGCAAATGCACCGTAGGCCACCAGGGTGTTCATGCAGCACGCCAGCAACAGCCAGCCTTGCAGCGGGCTCAGTTGCAGGGCCTCCAGCGGATGCGCCCACGGCGTCAGCAGCACGGCGCACGACAGGTAGATCACCATCATCACTTGCAGCGAATTCCACACGGTCAGCAACTGCTTCTGGCCCAGGGCATAGAACACCCAGACCGAAGTCGCGAGCAGGATCGTCAGCACGCCGGCGGTGTAGGCGCCAAGGGACGTCAGCAACTCTCCCAGGCGTTGGTTGAAGAACAGACCGAAGCCGACGATCAGCACCACCAGGCCCACGCACTGCCCGACGCTGAAACGTTCCTTGAACACAAACACGCTGGCGATCATCAGGAAGATCGGGCCCATCTGCACCACCAGTTGCGCAGTGCCGGGGCTGAGCAGTTTCAGGCCCACCAGGTACAACACGTAGTTGCCCACCAGGCCGCACACCGCCATCGCCACCAGCCAGCCGCCCCTGGGGCCGAGTACTTTACGACTGGGCAGGCGCCTGGTCGCGGCGAGGTACACGAACAGGCAACTGCCGGCCACCACCAGGCGAAACCAGGTGACCGTGATCGGGTCCATCACCTGCAACACTTGCTTGAGCTTGATCGGCAGAATGCCCCAGAGCAGCGCGGTCAGCAGGGTCAGGAGAAAACCGTAGACCCAGCGGCCGGAAGAGATGTGCATGAGTGCCCCAGAAGCCAGAGGAAGTGGAGCGGGCATTCTAGGGGGAAGTGAGCGAATTGGGATACGCCGCAGTTAAAATGTGGGAGGGGCAAGTCGAATCGTCGCACTGCCCCTCCCACACTGATCAGCGCACGGCTTCGAACAGCCCCGTGGCGCCCATGCCGCCACCCACGCACATGGTGACGATGCCATAACGCACATTGCGCCGTTGCAGCTCACGCATCAGGTGCCCCACCTGCCGCGAGCCGGTCATGCCGAACGGGTGGCCGATGGAAATCGAGCCGCCGTTGACGTTGTACCTGGCGTTATCGATGCCCAGGCGATTGCGCGCATACAGGCACTGCGACGCAAAGGCCTCGTTGAGTTCCCACAGGTCGATGTCCGCCACCTGCAAGCCCCGCGCCTTGAGCAGCTTGGGCACCGAGAAAACCGGGCCGATCCCCATCTCATCCGGCTCGCAACCGGCCACGGTGAAACCGCGGAAAAACGCCTTGGGCTTGAGCCCCAGTGCCAGGGCTTTCTCCAGGCTCATCACCAGGGTCATCGAGGCACCGTCGGAGAGCTGCGAGGAGTTACCCGCCGTCACCGAGCCGTCTTCGGCAAATACGGGCTTCAACCCAGAGAGACTGGCCAACGTGGTGTCCGGGCGGTTGCAGTCATCGCGGTCGACCACGCCGTCAAGGATCTGCACAGCGCCAGTGTTCTTGTCCTCGACCTTGTACTTGACCGCCATCGGCACGATTTCATCATCAAACAAGCCCTCCGCCTGGGCCTGGGCGGTGCGCTGCTGGCTTTGCAGGGCGTAGAGGTCCTGTTCTTCGCGGCTGACGTCATAGCGGCGGGCGACGATTTCCGCGGTCTGGCCCATGGGGAAGTAAATGCCCGGCACCTGCTCCTTGAGCAGCGGGTTGATCAGGTTATCGGTGTTGACGCTTTTCATGGTCAGGCTGATGGACTCGACGCCACCGGCCACGATGATGTCGCTGCAACCCGACGCGATCTGGTTGGCCGCAATCGCAATCGCCTGCAAGCCCGACGAGCAGAACCGGTTGAGGGTCATGCCCGCCGTACCTGTGCCCAATTGCGACAGCACGGCCACGTTGCGCCCGATGTTGTAGCCCTGGGCGCCTTCGTTGGAACCCGCGCCGACGATGCAATCCTCGACGCTGGCCGGGTCGATGCCGTTGCGGGTCAGCAGTGCGTTGACGCAATGGGCCGCCATGTCATCCGGGCGGGTCTGGTTGAACTTGCCGCGAAAGGATTTGGCCAAGCCGGTTCGCACGCTGTCGACGATCACTACTTCACGCATGGGCTACCTCGATCTTGTCGTTGTGGGGAGATGGATCGAGGATAGATCCAGGCCTGCCCCACCGCGACGATCATTCATCCGGCGTATACAAAAGCATGGTGACGGACATAAACCTGTGGCTGGCCGGCTAGTTGTGGCAAGCGGGCTTGTTGTGGTGAGCGGGCTTGTTGTGGTGAGCGGGCTTGCCCCGCGCTGGGCTGCGAAGCGGCCCTGACCAAGGCGCCGCGTTATTTCAGGCAGACCTTATTGGCTGGTTTTGGGGCCGCTTCGCAGCCCAGCGCGGGGCAAGCCCGCTCACCACAACAGGCCCACTCACCACAACACGCCCGCTCACCACAACAGGCCCATTCACCAAAACAGGCCCGCTCACCACAACAAGCCTGCTCACCAAAACAGGCCCGCTCACCACAACAGGCCCGCTCACCACAGAGGGCTGCATCCTGAACAACACCAGGCCAGTGGTTATTTCTTTTTCTTCTTGTCGTGCTTGTCGGACTTGGCGAACGCTTCCTCCAGGGCAAGGTTGATGGTGCGCAACACCTTGACCCGCGCCCAGCGCTTGTCGTTGGCCTCCACCAGCGTCCACGGCGAAACCTCGGTGCTGGTGCGGTCGACCATATCGCCCACGGCGGCGCGGTAGTCGTCCCATTTGTCGCGGTTGCGCCAGTCGTCTTCGGTGATCTTGAAGCGCTTGAAAGGGATTTCCTCACGGGCCTGGAAGCGTTCCAGTTGGGTCTGCTTGTCGATGGCCAGCCAGAACTTGACCACGATCACACCGGCGTCGCGCAGTTGCTCCTCGAAGTCATTGATCTCGCCATAGGCGCGCATCCAGTCGGCCGTGGTGCAGAAGCCCTCGATACGTTCCACCAGCACGCGGCCGTACCACGAGCGGTCGAACACGGTGAATTTGCCCCGCGCCGGGATCTTCTGCCAGAACCGCCACAGGTACGGCTGGGCCCGTTCATCCTCGGTGGGCGCGGCAATCGGCACGATGTGGTACTGGCGCGGGTCGAGCGCGGCCGCCACCCGACGGATCGCCCCGCCCTTGCCCGCCGCGTCGTTACCTTCGAAGACCGTCACCAGCGCGTGCTTGCGCATGCGTTTGTCGCGCATCAGGCCGGAGAAGCGCGCCTGCTCGGTAATCAGCTGTTCTTCGTAATCGTCCTTGTCCAGGCTCAAGGTCATGTCGAGGCTGTTGAGCAGGCTCATCTGGTCGATGGCCGAGGGCAACGGCGCCGGGTTCATCCCGCTGGCCTTGCCCTTGGGCAGCTTCAGGGCATTCTGCAGGCCTTCGAGCAGGATCTTGCCCACGGTGAGGCTGCGGTAGTTGGCGTCGACGCCTTCAATCACATGCCAGGGCGCGTAATCGCGGCTGGTACGGCGCAGGATGCGCTCGCCGAAATGCACGAACTTGTCGTAGGTCTCGGATTGCTGCCAGTCCAGCGGGCTGATGCGCCAACTGTGCAACGGGTCGTCGGCCAGGGCCTTGAGCCGTGCCTTCATTTGCTTCTTGGACAGGTGGAACCAGAACTTGAAGATCAGCGCGCCTTCATCGCAGAGCATCTTCTCCAGGCGCTCGGCGCCGGCGATGGCCTGGTCGAGCCGCGCATCCTTGATCTCGCCGTGCACCCGGCCTTGCAGCATCTGGCTGTACCAGTTGCCGAAAAAAATGCCCATGCGGCCTTTGGCAGGCAGTTGGCGCCAGTAGCGCCAGGCCGGGGGGCGGGCCAGTTCTTCGTCGGTCTGCTGGTCGAAGGTGCGCACCTCGATCAGGCGCGGGTCCATCCATTCATTCAGCAGTTTGACCGTCTCACCTTTACCGGCGCCTTCGATGCCGTTGATCAGGATGATCACCGGGAAGCGCTTTTGCTGTTGCAACTCGTACTGCACCTCCAGCAAAGCCTCGCGCAGGGCGGGCACTTCGGCCTCAAAGGTGTCTTTGTCGATGGCGTGACCGATTTCGGCAGATTCGAACATGGGCGGCTCCGTTCCAGAAGTGAGCAAGACTAGCGGATTGGGCAACAACGCGCGGGAGGAAATTCCACCGGGGCTTGCCGTGGGTCAATTCAAAGCCTGTTGATCGGCTAGAATGGCCGCCTTGCCTTTACCGAGCCGCCCATGAACCCCGTAACCCACGCCCAGCTCGACTGGGATGATCAAGGTCGCCCGCACTCGCGGGTGTTCGACGACGTGTATTTCTCCGACCAATCGGGCCTGGACGAAACCCGCTATGTGTTCCTGCAACAGAACCGCTTGCAGGAGCGCTTCGCCGCCCTGCCGGCGGGCGGGCGTCTGGTGATTGGCGAAACCGGCTTCGGCACCGGCCTGAATTTCCTCTGCGCCTGGCAGTTGTTCGAGCAACACGCCGTGGCCGGTGCGCGCCTGCATTTTGTCAGCGTGGAAAAGTACCCCCTGAGCCACGCCGACCTGCAACGCGCCCTCGCCCTCTGGCCCGAGCTGGCGCCGTTCGCCGAGCAACTGCTGGCGCACTACATCGCCATCCACCAAGGCTTCCAGCGCCTGGTGCTGGACAACGGCCGCGTCACCCTCACGCTGCTGATCGGCGATGCCCTGGAACAGTTGCCGCAACTGGATGCGCAGATCGACGCGTGGTTTCTCGACGGCTTCGCCCCGGCGAAAAACCCCGAGATGTGGAGCGCCGAACTGTTTGCCGAGCTGGCACGCCTGGCGGCCCCGGGCTCGACCATCAGCACCTTCACCAGCACCGGCTGGGTGCGCCGGCTGATCAACGCCGCCGGTTTCAAGATGAAGCGTACGCCGGGCATCGGCCACAAGTGGGAA
>NZ_CVTH01000025.1:0-15048 GCF_900005955.1 Pseudomonas sp. 8 R 14
TCGCCTTGCAGCGCGTGTTGACCCAATTGCCGGCCAACTTCCCGGCGCCGATCGTGTTGATCCAGCACATGCCCGCCGCGTTCACCAAGGCCTTTGCCGAGCGCCTGGACAAGCTCTGCCGCATCAGCGTCAAGGAAGCCGAGGATGGCGACATCCTGCGTCCTGGCCTGGCGTTGCTGGCTCCGGGCGGCAAGCAGATGATGGTCGACGGCCGTGGCGCGATCAAAATCCTGCCGGGTGATGAGCGCCTCAACTACAAGCCGTGCGTGGACATCACCTTCGGTTCGGCGGCCAAGTCCTACGGCGACAAAGTTCTGGCGGTAGTGCTCACCGGCATGGGCGCCGACGGTCGTGAAGGCGCGCGCCTGCTCAAGCAGGGCGGCAGTGCGATCTGGGCCCAGGACGAGGCCAGCTGCGTGATCTATGGAATGCCCATGGCCATCGTCAAGGCTGACCTGGCCGACGCCGTCTACAGCCTGGACGATATCGGCAGGCATCTGGTGGAGGCCTGCCTCTGATGGATGTATTGAGCCTGATCGGCATCATCCTGGCGTTTGTCGCCATTATTGGCGGCAACTACCTCGAAGGCGGTCACCTGGGCGCCCTGGCCAACGGCCCGGCGGCGCTGATCGTGATTGGCGGCACGGTGGGCGCCGCGTTGCTGCAGTCACCGATGAGTTCGTTCAAGCGCGCGATGCAAATCCTCATCTGGATCATTTTTCCGCCGCGTGTCGACCTGGCCGGTGGCATCGATCGCGTCGTCAACTGGAGCCTCACCGCGCGCAAGGAAGGCCTGCTGGGCCTCGAAGGCGTGGCCGATGCCGAACCCGACAGCTATTCGCGCAAAGGCCTGCAATTGCTGGTGGACGGCGCCGAGCCGGAAGCGATCCGCAGCATCCTCGAGGTGGATTTCTACACCCAGGAAAGCCGCGACATCAACGCCGCCAAAGTGTTTGAAAGCATGGGCGGCTACGCGCCGACCATCGGCATCATCGGCGCGGTGATGGGCCTGATCCACGTGATGGGCAACCTGGCCGATCCGTCGCAACTGGGCAGCGGCATTGCCGTGGCGTTCGTTGCCACCATCTACGGGGTGGCCAGTGCCAACCTGGTGCTGTTGCCGGTGGCCAGCAAGCTCAAGTCGATTGCCATGCGCCAGTCGCGCTATCGCGAGATGCTGCTCGAAGGCATCCTGTCGATTGCCGAGGGCGAGAACCCGCGCTCCATCGAATTGAAGCTCCAGGGCTTCATGGATTGATGGTCATGAACCCTGTAGGAGCGAGCTTGCTCGCGAAAATCGTCAACGATAACGCGGGCATCCTGGATGAACGCGTTGCTCTCGGGTTTTTCGCGAGCAAGCTCGCTCCTACAGTTGATTTGTTTTGCGGAGGTAATCGCCTGTGAGCCGTCGCCGTCGCGAGCCTGAAGAACATGTCAACCACGAGCGGTGGCTGGTGTCCTATGCGGACTTCATCACCTTGCTGTTCGCCTTTTTCGTGGTGATGTACTCCATCTCGTCGATCAACGAAGGCAAGTACAAAGTCATTTCCCAGGCGTTGATCGGCGTGTTCAACGACGCCGACCGTTCGCTCAAGCCGATCCCGATTGGCGAAGAGCGGCCCAAGACCGTGACCCCGGCCAAGCCGCTGGTCAATGACAGCGACGAAACCGCTGCCGGTGTGGGCGGCACCAGTGATCCGCTGAAAAGCATCGCCGATGACATCAGTGCCGCGTTTGGCGACCTGATCAGCTCCAACCAGATGACCGTGCGCGGCAATGAGTTGTGGGTGGAGATCGAGCTCAATTCCAGCCTGCTGTTCGCCAGTGCCGATGCGTTGCCCAGCGACCAGGCGTTCACCATCATCGACAAGGTGGCGGCGATCCTCAAACCGTTTGAAAACCCGATCCACGTTGAAGGCTTTACCGACAATGTGCCGATCAGTACTGCGCAGTACCCGACCAACTGGGAGCTGTCATCGGCCCGTGCCGCGAGCATCGTGCGCATGCTCGCGATGCAGGGCGTGAACCCTGGACGCCTGGCGTCGGTGGGGTATGGCGAGTTCCAGCCGGTGGCCAATAACGCCACGCTCGAAGGCCGCGCACGCAACCGTCGGGTGGTGCTGGTGGTGTCCCGAAACCTGGAGGTGCGCCGTAGCCTGACCGGCACCGGTACCGCCAATGCAACACCGGATGCGGCCTTGAAGCGCGCTGGCACACAAACTGCACCGGCCCCTGCAAAGCCGCCGGTTCAGCAGAGTGCCGTCAATTCTCCGTCGCCGGCTCAATAACCTTATGCAATGTCTCGGTCGCGCGTGTGCCCACCGGGAGGAACCATCCGAATGAGAGTCTGGGCAGTTGCCAATCAAAAAGGTGGAGTCGGCAAGACCACCACCTCCATCGCTTTAGCCGGCTTGCTGGCCGAGGCGGGCAAGCGTGTGGTCGTGGTCGACCTCGACCCCCACGGCTCGATGACCAGCTATTTCGGCTACGACCCGGATGCGCTGGAGCACAGCAACTACGACCTGTTCCTGCACAAAGGCAACGTACCGGCCGACCTGCCCGGGCAATTGCTGCTGCCCACCAGTAACGAAAGCATTTCCCTGCTGCCGTCGAGTACCGCGCTGGCCACCCTGGAGCGCCAGTCGCCGGGGCAGAGCGGCCTGGGCCTGGTGATCGCCAAGACCCTGGCGCAACTGTGGCAGGACTTCGACTACGCGATCATCGACAGCCCGCCGTTGCTCGGCGTGCTGATGGTCAACGCTTTGGCGGCCAGCCAGCAACTGGTGATCCCGGTGCAGACCGAGCACCTGGCGGTCAAGGGCCTGGAGCGCATGGTCAGTACCCTGGCGATGATCAACCGTTCGCGCAAACAGGCGTTGCCCTACAGCATCGTGCCCACCCTGTTCGACCGCCGCACCCAGGCGTCCCTGGGCACCTTGCGCGTCCTGCGCGATGCCTACCCGGAGACCATCTGGAACGGCTACATCCCGGTGGACACCCGCCTGCGTGATGCCAGCCGTGCCGGGCTCACGCCGTCGCAGTTCGACGGCAAAAGCCGGGGCGTGCTGGCGTACCGGGCGTTGCTCAAGCACCTGCTGTCCCAGCAGCTTGTGGCGCAGGTGGCCTGATGATGAACCGTCCCGTCGAACTCAAGGTCAAGACCCGGCCGCAACTGGCACTGGAATCCTACCTGGATGCCTTGCTGCAGGACGCGACCGCGGAAGAATTACAGGAGCCTATCCTGGTGCTGGAGCCGGCGGTCGAAGTGCCGTCGTCGAGCAGCCTGGATGAGTTCCAGTTGGCTGTATTGGAAGAGCAGGCCCGCGATGCACTCGTCGTCCCGGTCAGCGTCCCGGTGGTCGCGCCCGTCGTGCCTGTGGTGGTCGAGCCGGTCGTGGAAGTGCACCTGCCACCGAGCATCACGCCACCGCCGGTGAGCGGCGATGATCGTCCGGCCTGGGCGGCCGAGCCATTTGAATGTCTGCTGTTCGACGTCGCCGGGTTGACCCTGGCGGTGCCGTTGGTGTGCCTGGGCTCGATCTACTCGTTGGAGGGCCAGGAACTGACGCCATTGTTCGGGCAGCCGGAGTGGTTCCTGGGCATCCTGCCGAGCCAGGCCGGTAACCTCAAGGTGCTGGACACCGCGCGCTGGGTGATGCCCGACCGCTACCGCGATGACTTCCGCCAGGGCTTGCAATACGTGATCTCGGTGCAGGGCTACGAATGGGGGCTGGCGGTGCATCAAGTCAGCCGCTCGCTGCGCCTGGACCCGAATGAAATCAAATGGCGCAGCCACCGGGGCCAGCGGCCCTGGCTGGCAGGCACCGTGATCGAACACATGTGCGCGTTGCTGGACGTTGCCGAACTGGCCGAGTTGATCGCCAGCGGTGCCGTTAAGGCGATGCCGGTGAACAAACGCAGTTGATTGGACAATAAGGGCCGCGCGAGCGTGCGGCCAAAAGAAGTACACACGCCGCCTACATCGGCATTTGAAGGGGTCAGAGATATGAACAAGTCAGCGTCCGCACAAGGTTTGGATGATCCGATCCTGCAATGGGTTACCTTCAAACTGGACAACGAAACCTACGGTATTAACGTGATGCGCGTGCAGGAAGTGCTGCGCTACACCGAGATCGCTCCGGTTCCCGGTGCGCCAAGCTATGTGCTGGGCATCATCAACCTGCGCGGCAACGTGGTGACGGTGATCGACACCCGCCAGCGTTTTGGCCTGGACACGGTCGAAGTCAGCGACAACACGCGTATCGTCATCATCGAGGCCGACAAGCAAGTGGTCGGTATCATGGTCGACAGCGTCGCGGAAGTGGTCTACCTGCGCCAATCGGAAGTGGAAACCGCGCCGAACGTGGGCAACGAGGAATCGGCCAAGTTCATCCAGGGCGTGTGCAACAAGAACAACGAACTGTTGATTCTGGTTGAGCTGGACAAAATGATGAGCGAAGAAGAATGGTCGGAACTGGAGAGCATCTGATTGTTCCTTGAGGTCGCGGTGATTGTCCTGGCCCTGTTGTGGGCCGGGACCTTGGGTTTTCTGCTGCGCTATATACGCCAGCAGCGCGAATTGGCGATGCAGCAGGCCGAGCGCGATGCGGTGCGTGATCGACGGGTGCTGGAGTTGGTCAAGCGGGTCGATCACTTCCAGCAGAGTGCGGTGAAGGTCGGGGACGAGGTGCATGAACTGCGCGCCATCCTCGCGCCGTTGCCGGACAAACTGGCGCAGATCGAGCAGCGTGATCCTTCCAGCCTGTCATTTGCCCAGGCGGCGAAGCTGGTGGGCATGGGCGCTACCGTGGATGAACTGACCCAGTCGTGTGGCTTGACCCAGGCTGAGGCGCAGTTGATGAGTAAGTTACACAAGAGCTGATTGCGCCGTGTGAACCGTGCGCCTCTCTCTATGCCTTGAATGCCGGCTGCGGCTGATTGTGTCGGATGTGTCACAGTGCCATGGTTCTCCGTGGCACTTTTACTTCTTTGTGATGACCCATCTACGCATGTAGGAAACTTCACTCACAAGGATGCGAAATGTCTGTTGATCCCCCTCTCGAGCAAAACCCTCTGTTTGGCTGCCGTCTTGGGTGGCCACTTCCGCGCTTAGCGCGCAATCAAACGCCGTGCTTCAAGATCGACCGCGTAGTGCTCAGTGGCGATCAGGCTGAAGATGTCCAGTAAACCCTGTCGATGATCCGTTGCAAGGACGTTGCATCGGTGCCAGCGGCATTGACCTCACGTTGAGCCGCGGGCCATGCCAGGGACGCGTTGGCGAATCTCCAGTGTGCGATGGCCGCCGCTGATCCATCACTGAAGGGAAGCAGCGAATGAACGATCTACGCAATGGACTGTACGGCGTCGCGCTGGTATTGGCGGCGGCAGGGTTGGGCGGTTGCGCCTCGTCGATGACGGTCACCGGCGAGCCGGGGGTGAAGATGGGCCAGGGTTATGCCCAGGTGCTCGCGGTGGTCAGCCGCAACAACACTGTGACCAAGCAGGTCGACGGCCAAGGCTTCCGGGCTGAGGGTTACTCGCCGATGTTCAAGGACTGCCGGATCAAATACTTCATCTTCCAGGGCGCTGATGGCTTGCAGCAGGTGAAGTACGAGCCGGCGCCGCGGCTGTCGGTCAAACAGAATTGCCGTCAGCCGTAAGCAGCCCTTTATTCCTCTGCGAGTTGACTGCTGATGACATTTTACGTGTGGTTCCCGTGGCGCTGCTGGTGCGCGCGGTGCCGGGGCGTGATTGCCTGGACGTGATTGCCTGGACTGGAACGTGCCGGGCGCCGGGGTGATGGCGTCGACGAAAGCGGGCTTCCCCGATCACAACGGCGAAAGCCTGGGCATGCCTGGGTCGCTGGATTAATTTTTCAACGCCCATGGCTTTTTTTCGGTCGCCCAGGGTCCACATCCTTCAAGCACCTTTGAATCCAGGAGTAAGCCACCCATGACCACCCCCAAGGCACTGTTGATCCTCCACGGCAAGCAAGCCCTCAACGAGGACGTGCGCAGCGCCGTGCTGGCCCGGCGCAGGCAGGGTGGGGAGCTGGCGGTACGGGTGACCTGGGAGGGCGGTGACGCAAAGCGCCTGGTCAAGGAAGCCTTGGAGGGCGGCTATACCCACATCGTTGCCGGCGGCGGCGACGGCACCTTGCGCGACGTGGCCGAGGCCATGGCCGAGGCCAAGGGTGAAGCCAGCCTGGTGCTGATGCCCCTGGGGACCGCCAATGACTTCGCCAAGGCTGCCGGCGTGCCATTGGAGCCCGCCCAGGCCCTGGCGTTGCTGGATGTGCCGCCCCGTGCGATCGACCTCGGCCAGGTCGGCGGGCAAATCTTCCTGAATATGGCCACCGGCGGCTTCGGCAGCCAGGTCACCGCCAATACCTCCGAAGACCTGAAGAAAGTCCTCGGTGGCGCCGCCTACCTGTTCACCGGCCTGACGCGCTTCAGCGAGTTGAAGGCCGCCTATGCCGAGCTGGACGGGCCGGATTTCCACTGGAAGGGCGAGCTGCTCGCGCTGGGCATCGGCAACGGTCGCCAGGCGGGCGGTGGGCATGTGCTGTGCCCTGGGGCATTGGCCGACGATGGCTTGCTGGACGTCAGTATCCTGCCGGCGCCCCAGGAAGTGGTCGGCACCTTGCGCGAGCTGATGGGGAACGGCTGGGAGCTGGACGCGATGTTCGTGCGGGCACGCCTGCCGTGGGTCAACATCAAGGTCGCGCAGGGCTTGTACATCAACCTCGATGGCGAGCCGCTGGAAGGTGACGACCTGCACTTCGAGGCCTTGCCCAAGGCCCTGCGCGTGCATTTGCCGGTGGGTTCGCCCCTAGTCGTCCAGGCTGATGATCTGCTCGCGCACGGCAAATAACACCAGGCCCGCCACGTCGAATATCTGCAGGCGCTTCATGATTTGCGAGCGGTGGGCTTCTACGGTCTTGATGCTCAGGCCCAGGCCGTGGGCGATCTCGCGGGTGGATTTGCCGCGCACGATCAGGCGCAGGATTTCCAGTTGGCGGGCTGTGAGGTTATGGCTGTGGCTGGCGGGCGTGGTCGGCCCCTGGCTGCGCACCAGCGCCTGGTTGATCACGGTATGGGCGATCGCCGGGCTCAGGTAGCGCTCGTTGTTGCGCAAGGCCAGCAACGCGTGTTCCAGCTCGTTGGCAGTGGTGTCCTTGAGCAGGTAGCCGTGGGCGCCTGCCTCCAGCGCACACATGATCAGCTCCGGGTCGGTGTGCATCGACAGGATCAGCACCTTGCTCCTGGGGTGCGCATGCTTGAGTTGCTGTAGCGCCTCGAGGCCGCTGGTGTGCTTCATGGACAGGTCCAACAGCACGATATCCGGCAGCAAGGTATTGAACTGCTCCAGCAATTGCGCGCCATCGCTGGCTTCGCCGGTCACCGTGTAGCCGGGAATATCCTGGATCAGCGCACGTACGCCGGCCCTGATCAGTGCATGGTCATCCACCAGGAGTAATGTGCAGGTCACTCGATAACCTTAGGGGCGCTGGCCCGTTCGAGGGAGCGAGGCGCCCAGGGGAAAAGCGCGTCTATCCGTGTGCCGTGGCCTGGTTGGCTGCTGACGGATAATGAACCGCCAAGCTGGTCAATGCGCTCGGACATGCCAGCCATGCCCCGTTGGCCTTCCAGGCCGGGGTTGATGGCGGGCGAAAAGCCCTGGCCGTCATCGCAGATGGTCAGCGACAGGCCCTCGGGCAGGCGCTGCAGGCGCACCAGCAGGTTGCGCGCCTGGGCGTGGCGCAGCATGTTGGTCACGGCTTCCTGGGTAATGCGAAAGGCCGCCACGGCCATTTCCTCAGGGATGCCGCTCAGCCGTTGCTGGCATTCAAGGCTCCAGTGCACCGGGGTGTTTTCCAGGGTTTTGAGCAGGTGCGCGCGCAGGCTGGCTTCCAGGCCCAGGCTGGCGAGCTGCCGGGGGTTGAGGATGGCGGACACGTCGCGCACCTTGGCCAGGGTTTCGTTCAAGGTGTTGCACAACACAGTGCACTGGCTTTGCAATTCATCCGGCAGGCGGCGCTTGAGCCATTCGCTTTGCAGCTTGGCGGCGGTCAGCAACTGGCCGATATCGTCATGCAGTTCACGGCTGAGGCGATGACGTTCGTTTTCCTGCACTTGCAGCAGGCGATCGGCCAACTCCTGGGGCTGGAACTTGATGGATTTACGCGAGCGCCACTGTTGCAGGCCAACCACCACCAAGGTGGCCAGGTTGAGCAGCAGCACCAGCAGCGGCAACGGCGCGGAGCGGCTGTAGGCCCACAGGCTCAGCAGCAGCGAGCCGAGGCACAGGGCGAGGATCAAACGGCGTGCGTTACTGCGGGACGCGGACCTTGCGATGAATGTCTTGAGGCTGGCATGCATAGCGGATGGAGCCAATGAAGGTTCGCTGCGGGAAGACCGGTCGCGGCTGACCGGGCTCTGTTTGGAATACGTTCTTGAATCGTTCTCAAGCAGGCTGAAGTTGAGTCACTTCAAGCGGGTGCATAGTACCACCACTCTTACCGTTGGTCGCCAGGTGCCGTGCCTGGCGGGCCTATTTAAACGCGCAACAACTCGAGGAATGATAATCCCAGAGTTAATGAAGTGAGGTTGTATTATTTCAAAGGGTTTGTATCGTTAATGGCTAATTGATATTGAATCGCCATTTTTCTCCAGCGGATTAGTTGGAGTCGTCGTTTTTAGATAACCCCGTGCTTGAATGCGACCTGATAACGCTTCAAGACAAATGGTGCATACGTTGTTGCGGATTGTAACTGAAACCCTTTTGCGGAATGTGCAGGGTGACCGTGTCAATCAACTTGGTCTGTTCTTCTTTATCCAGGGTCAGCTGGCCTGTTTTTGCATCGATCAGTTCCAGCTGCCAGGCCAGCAATGTCAAGCAGTCATGCAGGGCTTCCAGGGCTTGATCATGTAACTGCAAAGGACTTTCGGCGTTGGCGATCACGTCCTGGATATGCCGCGAGAATTCGCTGATCGCTTGCAGGGCCAGGCAATCGGCCTTTTCGGCGAGCTTGATCAGGCTGATTTTCATGCAGTCGATGGCGTCACTGTCGTTGCGGATCAAATGCAGGTGGCTCAGGCATTCTTCCGACTTGGTCAGCAGCTTTTCAGCCTCGCGCAGGAACTCAGGAAGTGCAACTTGCCACTCGTTACCGTCGTTCATCATGCAAGTCTCCACAACATAAGGTCGGGTGATGAGAGGTCGCACCGGGTGAATGGCGTAAAACTACCGCTGAAAGATAACGGGAATCTGTAGGTTGCTTCTGAGTTTTCAGTAGGACGTTTATTTGAATGACGGCGACGGCTGTGCGTGGCCCCCGTGAGCGGGCTCGATTGCACACCTTCAGTTGCCGTCACGTGAACGTCTGGAAAACCCATAAGACGAGGGCTGGGGATGGCAAACAAAAGCCTGACTCCATTCATGCAATGAGAATGGCGTCACATTAATGGCTATTAGATATTGCGAACATCAGGTTGGGCCTGATTGTTCCTAGGGGAATCCCTTACATGACGGAACCTTGCGTCGATTTGAATGTCGCGCAACGTCGCTGCACCGCCATATGAACAGGCCTCAGCAGTAAAGCATGATGTCAGTGTGACATCAATGAATTTACGTGGCATTTTACCGGGGTCAAGGTCCGGCGTTTGCCGCCGATAACAAGCTAACTGCACAAACACTTCGCGCATTACTTTCCAGCGCACACCAGGAGCTCTTAATGGCCGGCATTCTCGACACGGTAGACCAACGCACGCAACTGGTGGGTGAGAATCGCCTGGAGATCCTCATGTTCCGCCTGGCCGGGCGGCAGCTGTTCGCCATCAACGTGTTCAAGGTGCAGGAAGTCCTGCAACTGCCCAAGCTGACCCTGATGCCCCAGCGCCACCCCTTCGTGTGCGGCGTGGTCAACCTGCGGGGCCAGACCCTGCCAGTGATCGACTTGTCCCAAGCCATCGGCATGCGTCCGCTGGTGCCGGGCCCCAACAGCACCATTATCGTCACCGAGTACAACCGCTCGGTGCAGGCGTTCCTGGTGGGTGGCGTGGACCGCATCGTCAACATGAACTGGGAAGCCATCCTGCCGCCGCCGACCAGCGCCGGGCGCCAGCATTACCTCACCGCCATCAGCAAGGTCGACGACCAGTTGGTGGAGATCATCGACGTGGAAAAAGTCCTCGCCGAGATCGTGCCGTACAACGCCAAGGTCTCCCGCGAAAAACTCGACGACCCGGTGCTGGAACGCGCCCGTGGCCGCGAAGTGCTGCTGGTGGACGACTCCAACGTGGCCCTGTCGCAATTGCGCGACACCCTCGGCCAACTGGGCGTGAAGATGCACATCGCCAGCGACGGTCTCAAGGCGTTGAATATGCTCAAGGCCTGGGCCGACGCCGGCCATGTGATGACCGACAAGCTGCTGATGATCTTCACCGACGCCGAAATGCCCGAGATGGACGGCTACCGCCTCACCACCGAAATCCGCAACGACCCACGGCTGCGCAAGCTCTACGTGGTACTGCACACTTCGCTGTCAGGCAGCTTCAACGACTCGATGGTGAAGAAGGTCGGCTGCGACAACTTCCTGTCCAAGTTCCAGCCGGACAAGCTGGTGGATGTGGTACGTCAGCGCCTGATGCTGGACGAAGCGTCCGCTTGACCTTAGGGTGACGGCTTTGCCCCTCAGGAATGTTGGCCCATGCTTCGTCTCAGCGCGTTGTACCGTTACCCCTTGAAGTCCGGCAAGGCCGAAACTCTTCAACAGGTCGGCCTGGATAAACTGGGGTTGGACGGCGATCGACGCTGGATGCTGGTGGATGAGGCCAGCGGGCGTTTCCTCACCCAGCGCGCCGTGGCAAAGATGAGCCAACTGTCGGCGCTGTGGAACAGCAGCGGCGGCCTGACCCTGAGTTCGCCTGGCTACGCGCCGCTGGATGTGGCGCTGCCCGGCAGCGCGGCTGAGTTACGTGGCGTGACCATCTGGCGCGACACCTTGCGTGTGCCGGACGCCGGCGACGAAGCCGCCGCCTGGGTCAGCGCCTTTATTGGCAAGCCCACGCGGCTGGTGCAGATTCCTCTGGAACGGGCGCGCACTACCCAGGCAGGTTACGGCCGCGATGATGACCAGGTCGCGTTCGCCGACGGTTATCCGTTGCTGGTGATCGGGCAAGCGTCCCTCGACGACCTCTCGCAGAAAGTCGGCCGTCCCATGGACATGCTGCGCTTTCGCCCCAACCTGGTGATCGAAGGCAGCGACGCCTTCGCCGAAGACGGCTGGAAGCGCCTGCGCATCGGGGATGTGGAGTTTCGCGCAGTCAAGCCCTGCTCACGCTGCATTCTCACCACCATCGATCCGCACACCGGCGAGCGCAGCCCCGACCGTGAGCCTTTTGTGACGCTGGAGGCCTACCGCAAGACGGAGGACGGCGCGATTTTTGGCCAGAACCTGGTCAACGATGGCGTGGGCCGCCTGGAAGTGGGCATGCCGGTGATCATCCTCGAATAAGTCATGCGCCCATAAAAAATGCCCGTCTCGCAGGAGACGGGCATTTTTTTGCGGCGCAGCGATCAGCCGCGGTATTCGCACAGGTAAGCGGTGTCCACTGCGACCTTCAATTGGAACTTGCTGTTGGCCGGTACGTTGAACTGGCTGCCGGCGGCGAAGGTTTCCCAGTCGTTGGCGTCGGGCAGCTTGACGCTCAGGGCGCCGGACACCACGTGCATGATTTCACGCTGGGCGGTGCCGAATTCGTATTCACCCGGGGCCATCACGCCGATGGTCGCCGGACCTTCTGCGGTGCCGAAAGCGATCGACTTGACGGTGCCGTCGAAGTACTCGTTGACTTTGAACATGGGCGAATCCTCGGAAAAAGTTGATGCTTTACGCTCATCCTGTAGGAGCGAGCTTGCTCGCGAAAAACCTGAGAGCGCCGCTGGGTGCCAGGTTTACCGCGTTATCGTTAACGACCTTCGCGAGCAAGCTCGCTCCTACAGTTGAGCAGCAAGGAAAAGGGGGAGTCAGTATGCCCAAGGCTTCGGGCGCTGCCTAGACCGGCAAAATCAGCGGCAGCAGGCGCGCGGTGTTGCGTGCATCTTCCAGCGCTCGATGTTGCTGGCCCTGGAACTGCATCCCCGCCAATTGCAGGGCGCCATTGAGCCCCAGGGGCTTGTCCAGGCGCCGGGCCTTGGCGAAGCGTTGCTTGAGGTTGACATGGGGCGTGGGGGCCATGGCGCTGGTCAGGCCATGGCGCTGCCACTCGAGCTCCAGCTGTACGCGATCGTAGTCACCCCAACTGGCCCAGCCTTCCAGGCGCGCCTGATGCTGGCCCAGCCAGCGCTCGAACAGCGGCCACACCTCGATGAACGGTGCAGCGCCGTCGATATTTGCCTGGGTGATATGGGTCAGCTGGCGACAAAAGGGCGTGAGCAAGGGGCGGCGCAGCGGCCGCACAAAGCGCTGGAAGTGGTCCAGCTCGCGGCCCTGGCGGTTCACCAGGCTCGCGCCGATCTCGATGACTTCCATCTCCGTCACGGGCCAGCCGCCTTCATCCGTTGTGGCTTCAAGGTCAATAATCAGCCAATGAGGCATCGCGCAGGTTCCCGTACTCGTCCTTTCCTGTTGGGGATAGAGCGTAGACCGGCCTTGTAGTTCCGACTAGGGGGTTATTCGATCTCCAGCAGAACCTGGCGATTGCGTACCTGATCGCCTGTTGTGACCTGCACGGCCTTGACCACGCCGTCCCTGTCGGCCTTGAGTGGATGCTCCATTTTCATGGCTTCGAGCACCAGCAGCAGTTGGCCTTTAGTCACCTGTTCACCGGTGCTGACGCGGACGTCGACGATGGCACCGTCCATCGGTGCCTTGATCGTGCCGCTGCCGGCGTCGGCCTGGCGCCCGGCAACCTGCTGGGTGCGGTTGGTGACGATAAGGCCAGGCAGCCACAGCCGGGAGCCCTCCAGGTGATAGGCGATGCGACGGCGAACGCCGTTGAGCACCAGGGTGGCGCGACGGCCATCGGTGCTGAGTGGCAGGGCGGCGGCGGTGACGGTGTGGGTTTCGCCGTCGGCCTCCAGGCGAAAGGTGCAGGGAACACGGGCGTTGTTGCGCCATCCCGCGAGGCCGTGGGGATGCTGGTCGGCGCTGTGTTGGTAAAACAGCGCGGCGGCCAGGGCGAGTTGATCACTTGTCGCGGCCGGGCGCGGTATTTCGCTGAAGTGCTCGGCGATAAACCCGGTGCTGAAATCACCGTCGATAAAGCCTGGGTGCTTGAGCAGTTCAGCCAACAAGCGCTGATTGGTCGTCACCCCCAGCAACAGCGTGTCCTCCACCGCCCGCAGCAGCTTGCGCCGGGCTTCTTCGCGGGTGGCGCCATGGGCGATGAGCTTGCCGAGCATCGGGTCATAGAACGGGCTGATGGTTTCGCCTTCGCACAGCCCATGGTCAACCCGTACGCCCACGGCCGGTTCCCAGCGCAGTACCTCACCGGTTTGCGGCAGGAAGCCCTGGGCCGGGTCTTCGGCATAGAGGCGCACTTCCATGGCGTGGCCGTTCAGGCTCACCTGCGCCTGCTCGAGCGGCAGCGGCTGGCCGGCGGCGATTTGCAGTTGCCAGGCCACCAGGTCGAGGCCGGTGATCAGCTCGGTGACCGGGTGCTCCACTTGCAGGCGGGTGTTCATTTCCAGGAAGTAGAACCGGCCGTTGCGGTCGAGCAGGAACTCCACGGTACCGGCGCCGAGGTAGTTTACCGCGCGTCCGGCCTTGAGCGCGGCTTCGCCCATGGCCTGGCGCAGTTCGGGCGTCATCACCGGGCAGGGCGCTTCCTCGATGACTTTTTGATGACGGCGCTGGATCGAGCAGTCCCGTTCGCCGAGGTAAATCAGGTTGCCGTGGCGGTCGCCGAATAGTTGGATCTCGACGTGGCGCGGCTCGATCAGCGCCTGTTCGAGGATCAGTTCGTCACTGCCGAACGCATGCCTGGCCTCCGAGCGGGCGCTGTGCAGGCTTTCCAGCAGCGCCTCCGGCTGGTGGACCAGGCGCATGCCACGGCCACCGCCGCCGGCGCTGGCCTTGATCATCAGCGGGTAGCCGATGCGCTCGGCTTCACGTTGCAGGCAGGTGTCGTCCTGGGCGCTGCCCTGGTAGCCGGCGATGCAAGGCACCCCGGCCTCGAGCATGGCGAGCTTGGAGCGGCGCTTGCTGCCCATCAGTTCGATGGCCTCGGCGCTGGGGCCGATGAACGTCAGGCCGGCGTCTTGGCAGGCGCGGGCGAAGCCCGGGTTTTCCGAGAGGAAACCGTAGCCGGGGTGGATGGCATCGGCGCCGGTTTTTTCCGCGGCCTCGAGGATGGCCGGGATATTGAGGTAGGACTGTTGTACCGCCGCGGTGCCGATGCGCACGGCTTCGTCGGCCATCTGCACGTGCAGGGCCTCGGCGTCGGCGTCGCTGTAGACGGCGACGGTGCGGTAGCCCAAGGCCTGGGCCGTGCGCTGGATGCGGCAGGCGATTTCGCCGCGGTTGGCGATCAGGATTTTTGTGAACTGCGGCATTTTTTGCTCCGTGTGTATATCCGTTATTTAGGTAACGGCCACTTAGGGTTCCGCTCTTACAGCGGGTCACTTTTGGAAGGACCGGAATGCCGGCCCAGCCAAAAGTAACCAAAAGGTCCTCGCCCCAACACTCGGCACCTCGCCTAGGCTCGGTGTGCCCTCACTCCGGCTTTGGAGCGTGGGCCGCCGCAATGGGCCATCCATGGCCCAGTGCGGCTAACCCGGCGTCCTGCCGGGTTACCCACGCTCCAAAGCCTGCGTTCGGCCAGCGTGTTTGACGGGGCGATCCCAGATCAAAAACAAAGCGAGGCGGCCTTAAAGCCGACCTGATTATTGAAGCGTGCGCGGTGTGGCTTCTACTTCCTTAACCGCTGACGAAGTCAGCAATCTTTTGATCTGGCTCTGGCTCTGGCTCTGGCTCTGGCTCTGGCTTTTGATCTTGATCTCAGGCGCCCCGTTAACCACGCTGGCCGAACGCAGGCTTGAATC
>NZ_CVTH01000078.1:0-99546 GCF_900005955.1 Pseudomonas sp. 8 R 14
TTGATTTCTAGTCTTTGATTAGATCGTTCTTTAAAAATTTGGGTATGTGATAGAAAGATAGACTGAACGTTACTTTCACTGGTAACGGCTCAGGCTAAGGTAAAATTTGTGAGTGGCTCTTAATTGAGTATGATCGAATTTTCGGCGAATGTCGTCTTCATAGTATAACCAGATTGCTTGGGGTTATATGGTCAAGTGAAGAAGCGCATACGGTGGATGCCTTGGCAGTCAGAGGCGATGAAAGACGTGGTAGCCTGCGAAAAGCTTCGGGGAGTCGGCAAACAGACTTTGATCCGGAGATGTCTGAATGGGGGAACCCAGCCATCATAAGATGGTTATCTTGTACTGAATACATAGGTGCAAGAGGCGAACCAGGGGAACTGAAACATCTAAGTACCCTGAGGAAAAGAAATCAACCGAGATTCCCTTAGTAGTGGCGAGCGAACGGGGACTAGCCCTTAAGTGGCTTTGAGATTAGCGGAACGCTCTGGAAAGTGCGGCCATAGTGGGTGATAGCCCTGTACGCGAAAATCTCTTAGTCATGAAATCGAGTAGGACGGAGCACGAGAAACTTTGTCTGAATATGGGGGGACCATCCTCCAAGGCTAAATACTACTGACTGACCGATAGTGAACTAGTACCGTGAGGGAAAGGCGAAAAGAACCCCGGAGAGGGGAGTGAAATAGATCCTGAAACCGTATGCGTACAAGCAGTGGGAGCCCACTTTGTTGGGTGACTGCGTACCTTTTGTATAATGGGTCAGCGACTTATTTTCAGTGGCGAGCTTAACCGAATAGGGGAGGCGTAGCGAAAGCGAGTCTTAATAGGGCGTCTAGTCGCTGGGAATAGACCCGAAACCGGGCGATCTATCCATGGGCAGGTTGAAGGTTGGGTAACACTAACTGGAGGACCGAACCGACTACCGTTGAAAAGTTAGCGGATGACCTGTGGATCGGAGTGAAAGGCTAATCAAGCTCGGAGATAGCTGGTTCTCCTCGAAAGCTATTTAGGTAGCGCCTCATGTATCACTGTAGGGGGTAGAGCACTGTTTCGGCTAGGGGGTCATCCCGACTTACCAAACCGATGCAAACTCCGAATACCTACAAGTGCCGAGCATGGGAGACACACGGCGGGTGCTAACGTCCGTCGTGAAAAGGGAAACAACCCAGACCGTCAGCTAAGGTCCCAAAGTTATGGTTAAGTGGGAAACGATGTGGGAAGGCTTAGACAGCTAGGAGGTTGGCTTAGAAGCAGCCACCCTTTAAAGAAAGCGTAATAGCTCACTAGTCGAGTCGGCCTGCGCGGAAGATGTAACGGGGCTCAAACCATACACCGAAGCTACGGGTATCACGTAAGTGATGCGGTAGAGGAGCGTTCTGTAAGCCTGTGAAGGTGAGTTGAGAAGCTTGCTGGAGGTATCAGAAGTGCGAATGCTGACATGAGTAACGATAATGGGTGTGAAAAACACCCACGCCGAAAGACCAAGGTTTCCTGCGCAACGTTAATCGACGCAGGGTTAGTCGGTCCCTAAGGCGAGGCTGAAAAGCGTAGTCGATGGAAAACAGGTTAATATTCCTGTACTTCTGGTTATTGCGATGGAGGGACGGAGAAGGCTAGGCCAGCTTGGCGTTGGTTGTCCAAGTTTAAGGTGGTAGGCTGGAATCTTAGGTAAATCCGGGATTCTAAGGCCGAGAGCTGATGACGAGTTAACTTTTAGTTAACGAAGTGGTTGATGCCATGCTTCCAAGAAAAGCTTCTAAGCTTCAGGTAACCAGGAACCGTACCCCAAACCGACACAGGTGGTTGGGTAGAGAATACCAAGGCGCTTGAGAGAACTCGGGTGAAGGAACTAGGCAAAATGGCACCGTAACTTCGGGAGAAGGTGCGCCGGTGAGGGTGAAGGACTTGCTCCGTAAGCTCATGCCGGTCGAAGATACCAGGCCGCTGCGACTGTTTATTAAAAACACAGCACTCTGCAAACACGAAAGTGGACGTATAGGGTGTGACGCCTGCCCGGTGCCGGAAGGTTAATTGATGGGGTTAGCTAACGCGAAGCTCTTGATCGAAGCCCCGGTAAACGGCGGCCGTAACTATAACGGTCCTAAGGTAGCGAAATTCCTTGTCGGGTAAGTTCCGACCTGCACGAATGGCGTAACGATGGCGGCGCTGTCTCCACCCGAGACTCAGTGAAATTGAAATCGCTGTGAAGATGCAGTGTATCCGCGGCTAGACGGAAAGACCCCGTGAACCTTTACTATAGCTTTGCACTGGACTTTGAATTTGCTTGTGTAGGATAGGTGGGAGGCTTTGAAGCGTGGACGCCAGTCTGCGTGGAGCCAACCTTGAAATACCACCCTGGCAACTTTGAGGTTCTAACTCAGGTCCGTTATCCGGATCGAGGACAGTGTATGGTGGGTAGTTTGACTGGGGCGGTCTCCTCCTAAAGAGTAACGGAGGAGTACGAAGGTGCGCTCAGACCGGTCGGAAATCGGTCGTAGAGTATAAAGGCAAAAGCGCGCTTGACTGCGAGACAGACACGTCGAGCAGGTACGAAAGTAGGTCTTAGTGATCCGGTGGTTCTGTATGGAAGGGCCATCGCTCAACGGATAAAAGGTACTCCGGGGATAACAGGCTGATACCGCCCAAGAGTTCATATCGACGGCGGTGTTTGGCACCTCGATGTCGGCTCATCACATCCTGGGGCTGAAGCCGGTCCCAAGGGTATGGCTGTTCGCCATTTAAAGTGGTACGCGAGCTGGGTTTAGAACGTCGTGAGACAGTTCGGTCCCTATCTGCCGTGGACGTTTGAGATTTGAGAGGGGCTGCTCCTAGTACGAGAGGACCGGAGTGGACGAACCTCTGGTGTTCCGGTTGTCACGCCAGTGGCATTGCCGGGTAGCTATGTTCGGAATAGATAACCGCTGAAAGCATCTAAGCGGGAAACTAGCCTCAAGATGAGATCTCACTGGGACCTTGAGTCCCCTGAAGGGCCGTCGAAGACTACGACGTTGATAGGTTGGGTGTGTAAGCGCTGTGAGGCGTTGAGCTAACCAATACTAATTGCCCGTGAGGCTTGACCATATAACACCCAAGCAATTTGCGTCGAAAGGCCAGATTGCGGTGTGTGAAGACGCAATGAACCGAAAGTTCGAGATTTCACAAAACACCGACAGCTGTCACATACCCAATTTGCTGAAGCGAGGCCAGCTGGCCACGACTCAGTACCCGAATTTCTTGACGACCATAGAGCATTGGAACCACCTGATCCCATCCCGAACTCAGCAGTGAAACGATGCATCGCCGATGGTAGTGTGGGGTTTCCCCATGTGAGAGTAGGTCATCGTCAAGATTAAATTCCGAAACCCCATTTGCGAAAGCAGATGGGGTTTTGTTTTGGGCGCTCGAAAAGTGGGTACGCCTAGGCGGATGAGCTGTTGAGTATCTTCAAGGGCAGCTGCCGTATCACCGTACCCGTCGAGAGGGAACTCACTTCAGAGTGCCGTTGGGGAATTCAATGCAAAGTGTTTCTGCATTTTTGGTATGGTGCAGCACATTTCCCAAGGACTGATCTTTCATCGCAGGATGCGGCGTCGACCTTCTTCAACGAGATGCTGTAGAAATGCCTGAACCGATACCGATTAAAGATCACGAAAAAGAAAACCGCCTGGTCAACAAGCGCCTGCTCGCTTGTGCGTTGTTGGTGATAGGCATTACGTGTGCCCTGGTGGGGCGTATGTATTTCCTTCAAGTCGTACAGTTCGACTACCACTCCACGATTTCTGAAAACAACCGCGTCCACGTGCTGCCCATCACTCCGACGCGCGGCCTTATCTATGACCGTAATGGCGTGGTGCTGGCCGATAACCGACCCAGCTACAACCTGACCATCACCCGCGAGCGCACCACTGACCTCAAGGGCGAACTCGACGCCATCGTCAACTTGCTGCACCTGCCTGTCGAAGACCGTGCGTTGTTCGACAAGGCCCTGAAGCAGGCACGGCACCCCTTCGTCCCCGTGACGTTGTTTTACGAGTTGACCGAAGAGCAAGTCGCATTGCTGGCGGTGAATGAGTTCCGCCTGCCAGGAGTAGATGTAGAGCCGCAATTCGTCCGTCACTACCCGCTGGGTGCGCATTTTGCCCACTCCATCGGCTATGTGGGGCGGATCAATGAGAAAGAATCCAAAGCCCTCGACTCGGTGGAGTACCGTGGCACGCAGTCCATCGGCAAAACCGGTATCGAGCGTTTCTACGAATCCGAACTGCATGGTCATGTCGGCTACGAAGAGGTCGAGACCAATGCCCAAGGCCGCGTACTCCGTGTGCTCAAGCACACCGACCCGATTCCTGGCAAAAATATCGTCCTAAGCCTCGACGTGAAGCTCCAGGAAGCTGCGGAAGAAGCCCTGGGTGATCGCCGTGGCTCAGTGGTTGCCCTCGATCCGCAAACCGGCGAAGTACTGGCCATGGTCAGTAAGCCGAGTTTTGATCCGAACCTGTTCGTCACCGGCATCAGTTTCAAGGAATATGCCGCCCTGCACGACTCCATTGACCGGCCGCTCTTCAACCGTGTCCTCCGGGGGCTCTATGCGCCGGGCTCGACCATCAAGCCGGAAGTGGCCATCGCTGGCCTCGACAGCGGTGTCGTCACCCCACAGACCCGTGTATTCGACCCCGGTTACTACCAGCTCCCCGACTTTGACCACAAATACCGCAATTGGAACCACAGCGGCGACGGCTGGGTAGACATGGACGCTGCCATCATGCGTTCCAACGACACTTACTTTTACGACCTTGCTCACAAACTCGGCATCGACCGTCTGCACGACTACCTGGCGGAGTTTGGCCTGGGCCAGAAAGTCTCCCTGGACATGTTCGAAGAGTCCGCTGGCTTGATGCCATCCCAGGCTTGGAAGCGCGCCACGCGGCGCCAACCCTGGTTCCCGGGCGAAACCGTGATCCTCGGCATTGGCCAGGGGTATATGCAAGTCACTCCGCTGCAATTGGCCCAGGCCACGGCGTTGATCGCCAACAAGGGTGTGTGGAATCGCCCGCACCTGGCCAAGACGATCAATGGTGAGCCGCCGGTGGACCAGAATCCAATGCCCAACGTCGTCCTCAAGGATCCGCGTGATTGGGAGCAGGTCAATCACGGTATGCAGTTGGTGATGCATGACCCGCGAGGTATCGCCCGGGCCGCCGCACAAGGGGCGCAATACCGCATTGCCGGCAAGAGCGGTACTGCGCAAGTGGTTGCGATCAAGCAAGGTGAGCGTTACAACCGCGAAAAAACCCTGGAGCGCCATCGCGACAACGCGTTGTTCGTTGGCTTCGCTCCGGCCGAACATCCGAAGATCGTGATTTCGGTGATGATCGAAAACGGTGAGGCCGGTGGTCGCGTCGCGGGTCCGGTGGTGCGGCAAATCATGGATGCGTGGCTACTCGACCAGGACGGTCACCTGAAGCCGCAATATGCGACGCCGGCAAAAGCGCCAGGTGACCCCCACGTCTAAATCATGCCTTCCACTCGTCCCATTGCTCTATGCCTTCATGGTCAAGCCAGGGCACATCATGGGCCATCCAGATGTGCGAGGTGGGCCTGACGCCCGGATCATCGTCCAGCGTCGCCACCCGCACGATCACATGGGGCTGATGCCCACGTTCTGCTATCAGATGTGAGCCACAGCGCGAGCAGAAATGCCTGAGCTTGCCCGGCGAAGATTCAAAGGACGCCAACAGTTCCTCCCCCAGCGTCCAGCGAAAATGTTCGCGCATTACTCCTGCGGTGGCGACAAACGGTGCCGCATGTATTTTGCGGCAGCTTGCGCAGTGGCAGTGGCTGATAGGCATGTCCAACTGGTCCACCTGATAGCGGACACCTTTGCAGAAGCAACTTCCATTCAATGGGTCAGTCATAAACGTATTGCCGGTTCAAGGACGGGGTCATCATGATTGCTTACAACCTGAGGTTGCGCATTATTTGGTGTCGCCTACTGTCAATGGAGGAGGTGACTTATGCACGTATTAGATCGCATTGAGCGAAAAGTTCTGCTGAACGCTTCACGTAAACAGGTCTGGGAAGCGCTCACCAATGCCGAGCAATTCGGCGATTGGTTTGGCATCGCCCTCAAGGGCAAAGCCTTTGTGGCAGGGGAAACCATAGAGGCGCCGATTACCTACCCAGGTTACGAACACGTGATCTGGAAAGCCAAAATCGAACGCATCCTGCCGCAAACGTTGTTCTCTTTCTGGTGGCACCCCTTCGCGGTAGAAAAGGGCGTCGACTACGACAAGGAAACCCCGACACTGGTTGAATTCACCATTGAGGATCGGGCGCCGGGCATTTTGCTGCGGGTGGTTGAATCCGGTTTCGACGCGGTGCCGGAGGCTCGTCGGCAAAAAGCCTTCAAGATGAATTCCCGTGGCTGGGACGAGCAGATGGGCAATATCGAAAACTATTTGAGCAAAACACGTCGGGCGTGAGCTGGAGAAATGGCACCATTGCGGTGCCCGCTTTCGCCGCCTTTAGAAGTCCACCGCTTGCGTGCGCGTTTACCTGCCGCGTTTGCGCAGATGCCGCGTAGAATCAACGCCTGAAAGCTATTCCTGAGGTGCGGTACGGTGGATTTACAGCAGGGTTTTGTCCTGACCCGGCATTGGCGCGATACCCCGGCGGGCACGGAGGTCAGTTTCTGGCTGGCCACAGACCAGGGGCCACGGTTTATCCGCCTACCCGTGCAGACCTCGGTGATGTTCATTCCCGAGGCCCATCGCAAGCCGCTGGATTGGTTGCTCAAAGGCGAACGCGATATCGAATTGCGCCCGCTGCAACTCTGCGATTTCCATCACCGCCCGGTCCTGGGCCTCTACACGCGCCAGCATCGCCAGTTGATGGACGTGGAAAAGCGCGTGCGCGCCGCCGGTGTCGATGTCTACGAAGCCGATGTGCGCCCGCCGGAACGCTACATGATGGAGCGTTTCATCACCGCTCCGGTCTGGTTCGGTGGGACACCGGATGCCAGTGGTGCCCTGTGCGATGCGCAGATGAAGCCCGCGCCCGACTACCGCCCGCCGCTCAAGCTGGTGTCCCTGGACATCGAGACCACCGCCCAGGGCGACCTCTATTCCATCGCCCTCGAAGGCTGCGGCGAACGCCAGGTGTACATGCTCGGCCCGCCGAACAAGACTGACGCGGTGGATTTCAAGCTCGACTACTGCGACACCCGCGCTCAACTGCTCGAATGCCTCAACCAATGGCTCGCCACCCATGACCCCGATGCAATCATCGGCTGGAATGTGGTGCAGTTCGACCTGCGCGTACTCCACGAACATGCCCAGCGCCTCAACGTACCGTTGATGCTCGGTCGCGGCGATGAGCCCATGGCCTGGCGCGAACACGGCAGCCGCAACCATTACTTCGCCGCAGCGGCGGGGCGTCTGATCATCGACGGTATCGAGGCCCTGCGTTCGGCCACCTGGAGTTTCGAATCCTTCAGCCTGGAAAACGTCGCGCAAACCCTGCTCGGCGAGGGCAAGGACATCTCCACACCGTATCAACGCATGGACGAAATCAACCGCATGTTCGCCGAGGACAAGCCCGCCCTGGCGCGTTACAACCTCAAGGACTGCGAGCTGGTCACGCGGATTTTCGAGAAGACCGAACTGCTCAAGTTCCTGCTCGAACGCGCCAGCGTCACCGGGTTGCCGGCCGACCGCAACGGCGGCTCGGTGGCGGCGTTTACCCACCTGTACATGCCGCTGATGCACCGCCAGGGCTTCGTCGCGCCGAACCTGGGCGACAAACCACCCCAGGCCAGCCCCGGCGGGTTTGTCATGGATTCGCGTCCTGGCCTCTACGAATCGGTGCTGGTGCTCGATTACAAAAGCCTTTACCCGTCGATCATCCGCAGCTTCCTGATCGACCCGGTGGGCCTGATCGAAGGCCTCAAGCACCCCGACGACAGCGACTCCGTCGAAGGCTTTCGCGGTGCACGCTTTTCTCGCACCCGGCACTGCCTGCCGGCCATCGTTGCGCGTGTCTCCGAAGGTCGCGAAGAGGCCAAGCGTGAGCACAACGCGCCGCTGTCCCAGGCGCTGAAAATCATCATGAATGCGTTCTACGGCGTACTCGGTTCCAGCGGTTGCCGCTTTTTCGATACACGACTGGCTTCGTCGATCACGATGCGCGGCCACCAGATCATGCGCCAGACCCGCGAACTGGTTGAAGCCCAGGGGTATGAGGTGATCTACGGCGACACCGACTCCACCTTCGTGTGGCTCGGCAGCGCGCATTCCCAGGACGACGCCAGCCGTATCGGCCAGGCGCTGGTCAAGCACGTCAACACCTGGTGGCGTGAGCACCTGCACAGCGCGTTCGGCCTGCAAAGTGCCCTGGAGCTGCAATACGAAACCCACTTCAGCCGCTTCCTGATGCCGACCATTCGCGGCGCGGAGGAGGGCAGCAAGAAGCGCTACGCCGGCCTGGTGGTACGTGCCGACGGCAGCGAAGAGATGATCTACAAAGGCCTGGAGACCGTACGCAGCGACTGGTCGCCCCTGGCCCGCCGGTTCCAGCAGGAACTCTACCAGCGCATCTTCCACCGCCAGCCCCATCAGGACTACATACGCGACTACGTGCGCCGCACCTTGAGCGGCGAGTTCGATGAACTGCTGATCTACCGCAAACGTCTGCGCCGTCAACTGGATGACTACGAGCGCAACGTGCCGCCCCATGTACGCGCGGCGCGCCTGGCCGATGAATACAACGACCGCCTGGGGCGCCCGCGCCAGTACCAGCGCGGCGGCTGGATCCGCTATGTGATCAGCGTCAACGGCCCCGAACCGCTGGAAGTACGCCAGGCGCCGATTGATTACGACCACTACGTCACCCGGCAATTGCAACCGGTCGCAGATGCCATCCTGCCGTTCGTGAGTGACGATTTCAGCACCCTGGTCGGCGGGCAAATGGGCTTGTTCTAAAATTCTTGATTCATCCAATGGAGGAAAGGCTATGTACACACTCTATGGCATCGACGAATCCGGCTCCTGCATGATTGAAATCGCCCTGCAACGGTGCGCGGTACCATGGCGACGGGTGGACGCCGCCTCCTGGGCCGACGGCGAGGGCAGTGATGAGCTTGCCCGTATCAACCCGCTCAAACAGGTGCCCACCCTGGTTATCCCCGATGGACAGGTGCTGACGGAAAGTGCCGCGATCCTGATCCACCTGGGCCTGGCGTTTCCCGATGCGCATCTGCTGGGCGGCGACCGTGACCAGATCATCCGCGGCCTGGTGTACATCGCGGCCAATTGCTATTCGGCGATTGGCATCATTGACTACCCGCAACGCTGGGTGGGCAATGCCGATGAAGCGGTGCAGGCGCAATTGGTCGCGGGCACGCGTCGCTATCTGCATCAGGCCTGGGTGGTGTTTGCCGAACAGTTTGCCGGCCAACTGTTCGCGTCCAACGGCGAACCGAATGCGCTGGGCATCATGGCGGCGGCGGTGTCGCGCTGGGATGAGGCGCGTGAGGCCTTGACTGCCCTGGCGCCAGGCTTTGCCCAGACCCTGGCGCAGGTGGATGCCGACCCGATCGTGGCGCCTGTCTTTGCCCGCCATTGGCCGGGCTGGAAGGTCTCGTAATGTTTCCGCAATCAAGGGAAACAATGCCGCATGTCGCCGCCAAGCCCTTGCGGAGCGGGCGTCCTGACCTACGCTTTCTGAACGCGGTGTAGGAATCATCCTTGAATTTGACTGTCGCAGACATGAAACTCAAGAACCCTGCATGGAATTCAAAGGAGGTGCGCATGCTCATCCGGTCGCTGACCCTGGCTACCTTGATGGCTTTTACGGGGCCGCTGTTGGCTGCTGATGATATCAACCCGCTCAAGCAGGACCTGGGCAAAGCCCGGCCACTGGTGGTGGTGGAGCTTGATTCCGGCAACGACACACTGGCGACCCTCAAGAAACAACTGGACGAGCCTGCCACCAAGCAGTCCTTTGAAGAGCGCAGCATGGTGTTCTACACCGTGAAGTTTGGCAGCATCGGTGCCGAAGGGGAGAAGTTCGCCAAGGACCCCAAGGACAACAAGAAGCTCACGCCGCCCGAGACCAATGCGCTGATCCGCGCCCTCAAACTGGGTGCCGGCAGCGGCACCAAAGTGATCCTGGTGGGCAAGGATGGCGAGAAGAAAGTCGAGAAGACCGTGCCACCGGATACCCTCGATTTGAAAGAGTTTTTCAGCGCCATCGACCAGATGCCGATGGCCGAGAAAGAAACCGCCGCCGCCCCGGAACCCGAGCCCGTTGCACCGGCTCCGGCCAAGGGCGCCAAGCCGGCGAAACACGCCGGCAAGCCCGCCGCGCAACAACTGGATGACTGAACCCGATACCCGGTAGGAGCACGCTCGCTCCTACCGTTATCTGGCAGCCTTGCGCAGCGGAAATGGAAAGTAGAAAAACCGCAGGAATGCCACCCGCTTGATCACTTCCCCGATCAACAACGGCACCACTACCGCCACCACAAAACCGATGCAGGCCGCGACAAACGCGTGCAGTCCCAGACGCTCCATCAAATCGAATGTCTTGTGCTGGATCTCCCCATGGAAGATCAGCAGGATCAGGGTCGACTGGCCGATGTAGGTCATGACCCGGGTGATCAGGGCCGACGCCATCAGCACCCGCGCCAACGCCCAGCACAGGTACACCCCAATCACCGCCAGCAGGCTGGTCCACAGCCAGTGGTCGTAGCGACGCTGCGCCAGGTCCATGGTATCGCCCCGGTAGAGGAACACCGCCGCGAACAGCGCCACCGACACCAGCAGGGTCAGCAGTGACCCCGCATGGGTACGCAGCCAGTCACGCAGCAGGTAGCCGTAGACGAAACACGCGCTGCTGATCAGGGTGATATCCAGGCTGAAGGGCAAGCCGGGCAGCACCCAGGTTTGCCCGCCGAGAGTCACCGGCAGTTGCCAGAACCACGGCAGCATCCAGATGCCGATCAGCAGCGGCACCAGCATCACTGCACAGCTCACCGCCAGCGGCAGGCGCTGAATCAGCCGCAGTACCGCCCAACTGAAGAGGATCGCCACCCAGAAGTGCGGCAAAAACCACAGCGCCTGCCAGGGGATGGTGTCCACCGAGGCGTACAGCACGCCGCCGATATCCGGCAGCAGCGGTTGGCCGCGCAGCACATCGCGCATGATCACATACACCAGCATGGTGAAGAAAAACGGCTTGAGCAGGCCGTCGGCCTTACGCACCGCCATCTCGACAAACGGCTGTTCAGGTTTGAAAAACACCCCCGACAGAAAGAAGAACAATGGCAGTACGAACGACGCCAGGATCGGGTACATCAAGTCCGGCGACGTGGCGACAAACCAACTGTGGGCGTACACGATCACCAGGATGCCGATGCCCTTGGCGATATCCATTTGAATCCAGCGATTTTTCACCTGAGTGCTCCCGATCTATAAACTCCACCGCCCCTGTAGGAGCTGGCTTGCCAGCGAAGAACGCAAGGGCACCACGTGCATCCAGAATGCCCGCGTTATCGTTGACGATTTTCGCTGGCAAGCCAGCTCCTACAATAAGCGTCATGCCTTGCGCCACGGCTTGAGCCACAGCCCCATGCCGAGCAGCACCATGGCGCCCGCCAGGGTGCTCAGCCCCAGTTGCAGCCACACGCCCTCAATACCAAACAGCATCAGCGCCGCCAGCCCCATCAGCAGCCCACTGAGCAGCCAATGCCGGGCCCACGGCAGGGCGCCAATCAAGGCCTGGCGCTGCATCAGCAACAGTGCGGTGCAGAGCACGCCGGCCAGTGCGGCCAAGGGGATGCCGGCCAGGCCGAACACCCAGGGCAGCGCTCCCAGCAACAACACGTTGACCAGGCTGCCCAGCAACTCGCAGCGCAGCGGCTGGCGCGTATCGCCGGCGGCGTAGGCATAGCGCGCGAGCAAGGCGTTCCAGGCGCCGAACACCAACGGCACGGCAAACCAGGCCAGCAGCAGCGGCAACGGCGAATCCGCCGATTGCCTGGGCAGCAGCAGCGCCACCAGGCTCGGGGCTGCCGCCACCAGGCCGACACCGGCAGGCAGGGTCAGTACGCTGGCGGTTTCCAGGCCGCGCTTGAGCAGGGCCAGGCGCTCATCGCCCTGACGGCGGCTCATCATGCCCAGCAGTACCTGGTTGAGACTCATCAGCGCAATCAGCGGCAGGTTCATCAGCTTGCGCGCCAGGTTGACCCAGGTCACCGCGCCTTCGCCCAGCAGCGATGCCACCAGCCGCTCGATCAGCGCCAACCCCTGGCTGGCGCCATTGCTCAGCAACAGCGGTCCGATGCGCTGGCCCAGCTCCCGCAAGGGTGCGACGCTCAGTTGCCAGCGCCATGGCCGCCAGCCTTGGCGCCACACCGACGGCAACAGCGCCAGCGGCATCAACAGGCTGCCGGCCAGGCAGGCCAGGGCCAGCGCGTGCGGTTGGCTGGTAGTGCCCGCGAGGGCGAGGTACGTCACCGGCGGCAGGTTGAACAGCAACGAGCCCAGCCCCGCGAGGACAAAACGTTCGCTGGCCTGCAAGGGAATGCTGAACAGCCCATGCAATATCAAGCCCGGCACACACCAGGCGACGATCTGCAGGTTGCTGCTGGCCAAGGCTGTGGCGGTGTCGGCCAACCCCGGGCCGAGCATTTGCACCAGCCACGGTGCCAACAGCGTCAGCAGCAGGCTGATGACCAGCGCGATCAGCAGCAACGCCGGGAACAGCACCGCCAGCCACTCCAGGCGTTCGCCATGCTTGCGTTGCAGGTACAACGGCAGCGCGGCGGCGCTCAGCACACCGCCGGCCAACGACATGCGCAGCGCTTCCGGCAAAAACAGCGCGATCAGGAAGGCATCGCTGCGCTCTCCGGCGCCCCAGGCCGCCACCAGCAGCCATTCACGGGCAAATCCCAGGCACAGGCCCACCAGGGTCGCCAATGTCAGCCAGGCGGCAGAGCCGAGCATCAGGGCCGTGCCCCATCAGGCAGGTGTTTGCGGTAGGCCACGGTCTTCACTTGCGGCAGCCGCGCCGGAAACAACCGCCGCGCCTCCAGTACATTGATGCCCACCATCAGCCAGAACAACGCCACCATCACCACCGCAAAACTGAAGTAGTGGTCGAACAGGCCGCTGACCAGCGCCGACAGAATCCCGCCGGTGGTGCCCAGCCACAGGGCATTGTCCTTGGTCAGGCGGATCGGGCCTTTTTGCGGACGCGCCTCACGCCACCAGCGCACGGTCACCGCCACAAAGAACAGCATGCCGACGATGCCGGTCTTGTAGATGAAGTTCAGCCACAGGTTGGAGATCCCCAGCAGGTGGGTACCCGGTACCGGCGGGTCAACCTTGAAGCCGATCCCGAACGGATAGGACACCACCGCCTGCGGGAACATGCGGTACTCGTCGAACCGCACTTCGGTACTGGCGTTGTCCGACGAGAAAATCGTCGCCAGGCGTTCCTGTAACGGTGGGTAGGCCATTACCAGTGCCACGGTCAGCGCCGCGCCGATCATCAGCAGGCGCCCAGTGTAGGGCACGCGGCGCGTAGCCATCCACACCAGCACCAACGCCAGGCTGACCATCGCGCCGCGGCTGCTGGCCAACAGCAACGCGGCCGCGCCCAGGCAGGCGACGCCCAGGCCCAGCGCACGTTTCCAGCCCTGTTCGGTCACGCCGAAGCAGAAGGCCAGGGGCAGCAGCAATGCCATGATCCCGCCGATGGCATTCGGGTGCATCCACGGCGAACCCATGCGCGAAGACATGGCCTCCAGGCCGAATTTCAACATGTCGAAGTTGCCGTAGTTGAACAACGCCAGAATCGGCGCAATGCCAGCCCCGGAGCGCGTGCGCACGAACACCGCAATCGACAGCACCAGCATCGCCAGGCTGCCCAGCAACAGGGCGATGACCAAGGATTCACGCTGCTTGCGGTCCACCAGCAACCTGGCGCAGAGAAACACTGCCGACAGGCTCAGCAACCAGCGCAGCCAGTTGGCCACGCCGCTGCTGTCGGCGTGGACGGTGACCTGGCCGACGATGAACGGGAACACGCTGAACAGCATCAGCCACAGCAGCATCTGGTCGGTGGGACGGCGGGTCAGGCTGGGCGTATCGGGCAGGCGGGCCAGGAAGTTGTGCCACAGCACCGCGCCCCAGGTCAGGGCCAGGATCGCTTCGCTGACGGTGCTGCGGATCCCCAGGTTGATAGTCGAGTACGGCATGAACGTGGCGATCATGGCGAACAACAACAGCCCCCACAACGGAAAGCGCAGGATGGTCACTGCCCCCGCCAGGCCGACCACGGCCAGGAACGCCTTGGCCGGCGACAGCAACAGGGCGAGGGCGCCAAACAGCAGGCCGAAGAGGATCGCGACGAGGCTTGCCAGGTTCACTCTCACTGAAGTTCCTCGATCAGTTCGGTCAGGCGCTGGCGATAGGCATGATGGTTGAAACGTTGCGCCCACAGGCGCCGTTGCTCGGCGCAGTCTTCATCCGGCCGCGCGCCCAGGCTGAGCATCAATTGCACCAGCGCCGGGCCATCGATGGGCGAAAAGCGCGGGGCCGACGGCGGGGTGATTTCATCCAGCGAAGTGCCGCTCGCCACCGCCACCGGCGTACCGACGCTCAGGGCCTCGATCACCGGCAGGCCAAAGCCTTCGGCATAGGACGGCTGCCACAGGCGTGACGCCTGGCGGTAAAGCGCCTGCAACTCGGCGTCCGACACGCCGCTCAGCGCACGAATCCCCGGCAATGTGCGCTGGGCTTCGGGCAAGTGTTCCAAACTGCCCACCAGCACCAACTCCGGCACCGAAGGGGATTGGCGCCGCGCCTGCTGCCAGGCGTCCACCAAAAACGGCACGTTCTTGCGCAACTCGCGGGTGCCCACCAGCAGCCAGTAGTGCTCGGGCAATTGATGCCGGCTCATGTCCGCCACCAGCCCGGCAAAGCCATCGACCTGATTGGGCAGCACACGAATCTTGCCCACCGCCTTGGGAAACAGCCGCGCGGTTTCATCGGCGCTGTACTGCGACGGCGTCCACACGCGGTCGGCGCTGTGCACCGCGTAGGCAATCGACAGGCGATCGCTGGTCTTGTAGATCAGCGCCTTCAAGCGGTTGGCATGGTAGTTGTCCAGGGTGATCTGGAACAGGTCATGCAGCAGCACCACCGTGCGCAAGCCTTTCGGTTTGGGCGGCAAGGGCAGGCCCATATTGAAGGTGCTGATGTACAGGTCGATACGCTCCTCGCGCAAGGCGCGCGGCAGAAAACCGGCCTCAAAGCGCAGACGATTCTGCGGCTGGTGCATGGCGGTCTTGGCACAGCCCCACGCCGGGCAGTGGGCCTGCAGGCGCGTTTCATCGCCCAGTGGTGCCACGGTAAACCGTTCAAGCTCGATGCCCGGCAAGGTGTGCAGGGCGCTTTCCAGTGCATACACCTGGCGGCTGATGCCCGATTGCGGCGAGGTGCCGACGGTGCGGTAATCCAGGCCTATACGCATGCGGGCTCCCTCTGGCTCAGCGGCACGAGGGTGGCGTACACCTGCTCCAATTGGCTGGCGGCGACGCTCCAGTCATGGGCGCGGCGTACGTAGGCGCGGCCCGCCTCACCCATGGGCGCGGCGGCTTCAGGGCATTGCAGCAGGCGCACCACGGCATCGGCCAGGTCGTCGGCGCTTTGCCCACCGAGGTAGTCCAGGCCTTCCACCAGGTCCAACCCCGACACGCCTTGTTCGGTGCTGGCCAGCGGCAGGCCGGCGGCCAGGGCTTCGAGCACCTTGAGCTTGGAGCCGCCGCCGTGGCGCAACGGCGCCAGGAACACCGAACAGCTCGATTGCAGGTCGAGCAGGTTGGGCACGAAGCCTTGCCACTCGATACGCGGGTCTTTCCAACGCTCGCGCCAGTTGCCGGGCATGCCGAAGCCGCACACGCTCATGCGCGCATCCGCACAGCGCGCCCAGACTTTGGGCAGGATTTCATCCAGGGCCCATTCGATGGCGTCCACGTTCGGCGCGTATTCATAGTTGCCGAGGAACAGCACGCGGCGTGTCGACGGGTCGGGATGGGCGGCGGCGAAGTGATCGCAGTCCACGCCATTGACCACCACCGGTACGGGTTTGCCGGCGATTTTTTCCAGGACGTGCGCATCGTTTTGAGTGACCGCCACCACCTGCGCGGCCTGGCGCATCACCCGGCGTTCCCAGCGGGCATAGCGCCATTGATCGTAGCGAATGAACGGCAGCGACCAACGCGGCAAACGGTCGTAGGTGGCCGCGCCCAGGGCCGACTCCACATTGTGTTCGGTCAGCACAAAGGGCTGTGATTTACGCGCCAGCGCATCTTCGTAAGGCTGGAAACTGTAGCTGTGCTCGATCTGCACCACGTCCCACTGCTCACCCAGCAACCAGTTGAAGGTGTCCTGCAACTCGCCCGCCAGCCCATTCACGCTGGCCAGCAGCGGGTAGGGTGCAAACAGCCCCGCCACCAGGGTCTTGAGGCTGCGCAACGGCCGGCGCGGCAGGATGATCAACTGTTCGACAAACGCTTCCAGCACCTGGCGGTCGGCAAGGGACACCGGATGCTTGTCATGCAGCAGCAAGGTGATCCGATGCCCCCGCGCCGCCAGGCTGCGCAGCAGGTGGAACTGGCGCGTCTTGCCGCCGCTGGTGGCGGGCCAGGGCGAGTAGGGCAGGATCCATAAAATGCGCATGGCGGGCCTCACTCCCATAACAGAATTTGCAGGTTCGGCTTGACCATGACGGTCAGCCCGTGGGTGCCGCTTACCGGGGTTTGCGTACCGCGCAGCGGGTCATGCAGGGTGGCGCTGGCCAGGTTGGGCAGGTGTGCGTTGCCGCCCCCGGCCGCCCAGAAGAACCATAGCTTGCGCCCGTCGGCGCGGGTCCAGCCGATGCTGAACAGGCCGTCGGGCAACTGATCGGCGCTGGGCGGGTCGCCGGGGGTGAGCGTCGGACCGCTGACGTCGAGGAAATTTTTCAGCGCGGTGTAGACCGGCTTGGGGTTGGCGTCGATGTCGAGCAAACCGTAAGACTGATCACGCACACTGGCGCGCTGGTCCAGATCACTGAGGGTAAACAGGAAGATCCGGTCGTAATCCAGCGCACTCATCAGCGCCAGGCGGCGCACCACGTAATCGGCCTGGGCCTGTGGGGTGATGATGTCCTGGGCGTCTTTGGGACCTGTGTAGGTCGACCAGCCCCACTCGGTGCTCCACAGGGTCTGCACGCCGCCGTTGCGCAGGGCCTGGTTGAGCGCGGTGGTCCTGGCGATAAAGTCCAGGTTGGCCGGGTCGTTGCCTTCGGGCAATTGGGTATAAGGGTGGTACGAGACGACGGTATTGAGGCTGGCCACGCCCAGGGCGCCGAGGGCATCGAACATGCTCTGGCCGTTGGGCATTTCGCTGAAGAATGCCATGCCGGCGGCCACCACCGGTTTGCTCGGGCTCATTGCGCGCAACGCGGCGGCGGTGGTGGTCAGCAGTGCGGCGTAGCCGGCCGGGTCGGCTGCCGGGCGCCAGAAGCCCAGCAGGTTCGGTTCGTTCCACACCTGCCAGGCGTCGACACTGGGGTAGCGCTGTGCCAACAGCGCCATGCGGTTGGCGAACACGTTCGGGTCTTTCGGCGGGTACTGGTCCTGATACGGCGCACCCACCGGCGCAGTGGTGGCGAACGGCGCCGACCCCACCAGGTAGAACACCGACTTGAGCTGGTTGTCCTGCAGTTTGCCTACCAACTGATCCAACGTCGCAACCTGGTATTGCCCTGGGACCGGCTCCAGCTGGTCCCAATGCAAATCCAGGCGTACCCACTCCAGGCCCAGCGCCTTGAGACGGTCTATCTGCTTCTGATAGCGCTCAGGGGCGAACCACAGGAACTGCGCGTTCACCCCGAGGAAATCCTTCCACACCACGGTTTTGTTGCCCTTGAGCACATGGCTCTCGGCATCGGCCTGGCGCCCCCACAAAAACGCGGTCAGGCCCAAGGCGGCGACCACGACCAGGGTGGCGACGTACGTGCGTTTACGCGCCATGGCGGCTGCCCTCGATGGCTTGCTCAAACAGCGCCTTGAACTTCTGCGCGGTCAACGGCCACAAGCGTTCGCGGCCGATTTCGCCGGCGCGTTCGGCCCAGTCCCGGGCCAGCGGCGGCGTGCGTGGCAGGCGCAGCAGTTGCTCGCTGAGGGCATCCACATCGCCTTCGGGGTAGATAGCGCCATTGCCGCTGGCGACTTCCTCGGCAAACGCGCGAGCGTCAGACGTGATCGCCCCACGCCCGCAGGCGGCAGCCCAGGACAGCGCGCCACTGGTACCGCGCTGGCGCCCGAGCAGGCCGAGTTTTTTTGATTCGCGATAGGGCAGCACCATCACATGGTGGGCCTGGATGGTCTGGGCAATCTCTTCAGCCGGCAGGTTCAGCCGCCAGTCGATGGCATCCGCCAGGCCGAGTTCAGCGATCTGGCGGTTCAACTGCTCCAGGTAGTTGCCGCCTGCGCCAAACGCCATTTCGGCGGCGGTGCCACCGGCCAGGGTCAGGCGCACACGCTCACGCAATTCGGGGGCCTGCTTGAACACGCCGGCCAGGGCCTCTAACAGGTCTTCGATGCCTTTACCCCGGTATATAAACCCGAAGTACAGCAGGCGCAGCGTATCCAGGGGCGGCAACGGCGCCGATGGAATCGCCAGGTTTGCATGGTTGATCACCGCGACTTTCCCCGTCGGCAGTTGCATGCGTTGGCCCAGGCACTCGGCGCCCAGGCGGGTGAGGGTGATCAAACGGGTCAACCCGGCGGCGACCTGGCGCTCTTCACGCAAGGTCAGCGGATCCGCCAGCACCACTGCCGCCTGTGGCATCGGGCTGGGCAAGCGCTCCAGCAGGTTCAACGGGAATGGCAACCGCTCACGCCGCCAGACGATGCGTTCCGGATCATGCACCGTGGCGGTCAAGGGCAGTGCCGGGTAGGCCTTGCGCAATTCGCGCAGGGCCAGGAACTCCCCCAGCCGTCCACCGCCCAGCTCGGCGTGGACCAGGTCCACGCTGTGCCAGTCGAACCCACCGATGGCCTGTTTGATTGCCTCGCTGTTGCCCGCCACCCCGGCCAACGGCGTCAGCACCGTCACCTCCAGTTGTTCCAGTGCCGTGCGGAAATGGTTCGCGTAGTCGGCGATGCCATTTTTCTCCGGTGGCAACGGGGCGAGCAGGGCGACGCGCATCAGAACGCCCCCCGGTACTTGGCGATGGTTTTCAGCACCTTGGCCGGCACTTCGAATTTGCGCCGGTTGATGATGATGCCGTCGACCTTGCCGAACGCGGTGTTGAGGATCGACAGCGCGTGCTCCACCACCGGCACCGTGCTCTTCTGCGCTTCCACCACCAGCCCGATCAGGTCGGCCCGACGCAGGTTGATAAACGCATCGCGGTTATCCAGCAGCGCCGAGGCGTCCAGCAGCACCACTTCACCTGGCGCCGCCGGTTCGGCGCCGCCCACACGCACGTTGATACCGTTTTCCTGCAGCAACTGACGCAGTTGTTCCACCACAAAGGTCACCCCTTCGCCGTGCCGTGCCGAGGTCAGGCCAAGAGTCAGGCCCTGCTCGGCGATGCGCTCCAACTGCAGCAACCCGTACAGCCGGTAGATGCTCGCATTGAATGCGTTGGTGCTTTGGGCGGTGCTGGTGTCCAGCTCGGGCAAGGTGGTCCACAGCGGGAGGCCGAACTTGCGTTCCGCCAGGCCGCCATCGTGGATGCGCTGGTCGAGCAGGTAGCACAGGTAGATCACCAGCAGGCCGACGACGAGGGCGAATGGGACCGCCAGCACCAGCATCACCAGGGTTTTGGGGAAGATACGGCCGGGGTTCAGGGTGGCCTCTTCGATCACCGCGATGTTGCTGATCTGGCTGTTATCCAGTTCGCGGTCAATGCGTGATTTTTCCAGGTTGTCCACATACAACGCGTAGTTGCGTTCGGCGGCGCCCAGCTCCCGGGCGAGGCGTGTCAGTTCCGGTTCGATCTCCAGGGCTTGCTTGCGCTGGGCTTCGAGGTTGGCCAGTTGTTTCTGTTGTTGTGTCAGTTGGGTACGCAGCGCGAGGTTGTTGCTCGACTCATCCAGCAGTACTCGCTGCAAGTGGATTTCCAGGGTATTGGGCGCGCGGTTTTCCGAGCTTTGCACGGTGTTGCTTTCACTCGCGACATGGGCCTGCATTGCGCGGATCGATGCATCCAGGGCTTTGACCGGCGGCGCGTTGTCCGTGTAGGTGCGCATCATGTCGGCCTTTTCCAGCAGCTTCTGGTTCAGCAGGCGGCGCAGGTCCTGCTGCTGGGGGTTCAGTGCGATCTGGCGCACCGTGGTGACTTCCTTGGGCTGGCTCTTGAGCTGGGTGCGGGTGCTCTGGATGGCGCTGTCGGAGGAGGCGATCAGGCGCGTGGTGTTGAACGTTTCGCCCCGCAGTACGTTGATGCGCTCGGACAAGTCTTCCAGGCGATCGGTGATGCTCGCCGCGCCGATCTGGTTCAGGTGCGTGAGGATCTGTTGCTTGTAGCTCTGGATCTCGGTGGCGCTGGTGGCTACCTGGCCTTCATAGAAGACGTACAGGCTCTTGCGCCCCAGGGCCTGGGTGCGTTCGTTGACATAGGTCTCGACCCAATCCTTGACCACCGCCTGGGCTATCTCCGGGTCGCCCCAGGTAAAAGTGATGTCCATCACCGTGGAACCGGCCGCGTGGCTTACCTCGAAGTTCTTTTCCAGGCCCGCCGCCAGGCGTTCCACCGGCGTGGTTTTTTCCACCACGCCGACAGTTTCCAGTACCACGCGGATGCCATCGAACACCGCGCCTATGCCACTCTTGACGTAGTACTTGGTGCGCTTCCAGAAGCCTTCCGGTGGCGGTGCGTTACTGATCACTTCCAGGTAGTGCTCGGCCACCGCTCGCACAATCGGGCGCCCGGTGAGCAGGCGCTCTTCGTCGACAATCGGGTCGCGCTGGGTGCTGGGCATCACCAGCGCCTGGCGATTGCTGATCTCGATGGGCAAGGTCGAATCACGCCCCGGCTTGACCAGCAGGCGCGCCGTGGATTCGTACTTGGCCGGCAGCAGGAAAGCCCCCAGCAGAATGATCACCAGCGCCGCAATGGCGGCCAGTTTGAACTCGTGGCGGAAGATGAAGAACAGGCGTAGCAGATCACGAAAAGAACGGATCTCGATCATGGGATGTCGCTCCTTTAATTGCTGCCGCCGCTGGTTCGCGTGTAGTTGTAGCCGACCCCAATGGACTTGGTGAACGGAATCAGTTGGTTCATGTAGGTATCCACGCCCTGGATGCGCTCGCCGACGTTGGACTTGGGCACGAACACCACATCGCCGCGTTGCAGGCGCACCGGCTTGCGTCCGTTGGCGCCGGTCTTGAGGAGCTGGCTGAAGTCCAGGAAGTAAGCACGATAGGCGCCCTGGGCATCTTCGCGCAGCAGCGCGACCATGCTCGCGTTGCCCGCCGGGCTGACCCCGCCGGCGCCGACAATCGCCTGCTCCAGGGTGTTGGCCGTGGCGATCTGCACCGCCGTGGGGTTATTCACCGCACCGCCGACGATCACCGAGTTGCTCGGCGCCTGGTTGATGTTCACCGTCACCCGGGGTTCGCGGTAGGTCGCCGCGAGCTCGTGGGTCAACTGGGTGGCCAGCTCCGATGGCTGGCGCCCGGCAACCTGGATCGGCCCCAGGAACGGGTAGTTGATCTTGCCGTCGGTCTGCACCGTGTACAGCGTCAGCTCGTAGATGGTGCTGACGTTGAACGCCGACAGCGTCGGCATCTCGCCGGCATCGCGGACGATGCGCAACTGGTCGCCGATACGGATGCGTTCCACCGCCGGTGGCAGCTGGGCCAGTTGGTCGAGGGCGCGCTTGCCGTCCTCGACGGTCTTGCTGTCCGGTGGCTCGATACGCGCCGGGGTGTTGCAGGCGGCCAGGGTCAGCATGGCCAGGGCGAGCACGCTTCGCTTCATCAAGGGGGACTTCCTGTGGGTCATGCTGCTCACCTCCAATAACCGGGAAACATGCTGATGCGCCGCTTGAGGGCGAGCGGCAGGCGGCGTTCAAGATGGCCCAGGCGGTAACCGAGCAGTTTGAACACGCTGCGCACCAGCACCTCGGGCACGCGGTGCAAGGCGCCGGCTTTGCGCAGCGCCGCGAGTTCGGCCAGCACATAGCGTTTGCCCTCGCCACCCGCGTCGCCAAAGGCCTGCTTGATCCACGGCTCGCGGCCGTAGAACACGCCAATGTCGAAGTAGCGGTGAAACTCGTCCATGAGTTTGTAATCGTGGGAGTGATGCACCAGCGCGGTGGCGGCGTAGCGCACCTTGTAGCCGTCGAGCAGCATGCGTGCGGCCACAAAGGCGTCTTCGCTGCCGATCACGTCGGCAGGGAAGCCACCGACGGCCTGCAACACACTGCGCCGGTATACCGAAAACGAGTCGGAGCTGAAGCAGGTCTTGATCCCAAGCTCCGGTGCATCGGCCAGGCTTTTGCTGCGGCTGTGTTCCGGGTAGTTGAAGTGCCGCGATTGCGCGCCCAGCACGCCCGCATCGGGATGGGGCAATTGCCGCCCGTAGGCGACGCCGTTGAGCGGGTCCTGCTGCAATTCATCGAGCAGGTTGGCAAAGGTCTCGGGGGTGGCGGGGATGGCGTCCTGGGTCATCACGATCAGTGCGTCGCCACCCACCTGTTCGCTGGCCCAGCGGCGGGTGCCGCCGTGGTTGAAGTCACGGGCGTCGATCACCTCGACCCGCGCGCCGAACGCTCGAAAGCGCGCCACGGTGTCATCGCTGGAGGCGCTGTCCACCACCAGCATCTCGTCAGGTTGCAGGGTTTGCATCTTCAGCGCGGGCAGCAGGCGTGCCAGGTGGCTGGAGGCGTTACGGGTGGGGATGATCAATGAAGTGCGCATGTCATTTTTTCGCCTCGGCAGGCGCGCGGCCGTAGATGTCGTCGAAGCGCACGATGTCGTCTTCGCCCAGGTACTCGCCGCTCTGCACTTCGATCATCACCAGGTCGATGATGCCGGGGTTGGTCAGCCGGTGTTTGTGCCCGGCGGGAATGTAGGTGGACTCGTTGGCGTTGATCAGGAATTCGCGGTCGCCATTGGTGATCTGTGCCGCGCCGCTGACCACCACCCAGTGTTCGCTGCGGTGGTGGTGCATCTGCAACGACAGCGAGGCCAGGGGCTTGACCACGATGCGCTTGATCTTGAAGCGACTGCTTTCCTCCAGCACGGTGTAGGTGCCCCACGGCCGGGTCACCGTGCGGTGCAGGCTGTACGCCGGATGATTCTGGCGCTTGAGCTCGGCGACGATGTAGCGCACATCCTGGCTGCGGTGGGCGTCGGCGATCAGCAGCGCGTCGGGGGTGTCGACGATGATCAGGTCGCGCACCCCAACGGCGCCCAACACGCGCTTGGGCGAGTCGATGTAGCAGTTGTGCACGTCATGCAAAATCGCTTCGCCATTGACCTGGTTGCCATGGGCATCGCTGGGGGTGAGCTGGCGCAGCGCTTCCCAGGACCCGATGTCGCTCCAGCCAATGTCACAGGGCACCACGGCCACTTGCCGGGACTTTTCCATCAAGGCCACGTCGATGGAAATATCCGGCGCACTGCCGAACGCATCCGCATCCAGTTCACGTTGACGCGAGGTTATGTTCTGCAGGCTCTGGCTGTGCTCCAGCGCGGCGCGTGCGGCCTCCAGCACGTCAGGTGCATGGGTGGCGAGCTCATCCACCAGGGTGCTGGCCTTGAAGCAGAACATGCCGGCGTTCCACAGGTGCTTGCCGCCGTCCAGATAGGCCTGGGCGGTGGCCAGGTCGGGTTTCTCGACGAAGCGTTTGACCCGGTAGCCCTGGCTCAGCGCCTCGCCTTGCTCGATATAGCCAAAACCGGTTTCCGGGTGGTCGGGCTGGATGCCGAACGTCACCAGGTAGCCGGCTTCGGCCAGGTCGCGGGCCTGGGTCACGGCCTCGGCGAACGCCACTTCATTGAGGATCAGGTGGTCGGCGGGCATCACGAGCAACTGTGCGTCGCCGCCGAAATGCTCCTGCACATGCAGGGCCGCCACGGCGATGGCCGCCGCCGTGTTGCGCCCGAAAGGTTCCAGCAGCAGGTCCAGGGGCAGGCGGGCGTTGTTCACTCCGCGGTAGTCATCGAGGGTACGAAACAACAGGTCGCGGTTGGTCACCGTGAGCACGCTTTCCACGCCGGGCAGTTTGGCCGCGCGCAGGAAGGTTTTTTGCAGCAGGCTCTGACCATCGCGCATGCGCATGAAGGGCTTGGGCATGTTCTGCCGCGACACCGGCCACAGTCGAGTGCCCGAACCACCGGAAACGATGCAGGGAATTAATCCGTTGAGGGTCTTCATCAATAGACTTCCTTGGTGGAAAGGACGGCCGGGACCGTCATGAAAACGATGTACAGGTCAAACCACACCGACCACTTGGAGATGTACTCCAGGTCGTACTCGACACGTTTCTGGATCTTGAACAGGGTGTCGGTCTCACCCCGGTAACCGTTGATCTGCGCCCAGCCGGTGATCCCCGGTTTCACGCGGTGGCGCGAGCTGTACTCGCTCACCGCCACTTCGAAGGGTATGCCGGCGGCCTTGGTCGCCGTGGCATGGGGGCGCGGGCCGACCATGGACATGTTGCCCAGCAGCACGTTGAACAACTGCGGCAGCTCGTCGATGCTGGTCTTGCGGATGATGCGCCCCACCCGGGTAATGCGCGGGTCTGCGCGGGTGGTCTGGCGTTCGGCGGTGAAGTCGCTCTGGTCGGTGTACATCGAGCGGAACTTGAACACGCGGATTTCGTTGTCGTTGTAGCCAAAGCGGTTCTGGCGAAACAGGATCGGCCCTTTGGAGTCGAGCTTGATCGCAATCGCCGTCGCCACCATCACAGGGGACAGCGCCACCAGGGCCAGGCTGGCCAGCAGCACATCCTCCAGGCGCTTGATCACCGGCGACCAGCCACGCAACGGCAATTGCGAGGTGTTGAACATCAGGATCCCGCCCACGTCGGTGATGCGGCTATGGCCGTAGCGCAGCGCGGCCATGTCGGGCACCAGCATCACGTTCACCGACATCTGCCGCAGGCGGTTGACCAACCCATGGATGCGCTGCTCGGCGGCCCATGGCAGGCAGATCATCACTTGGTTGACCTGCTCGGCGCGGATGAGTTTTTCCAGCTCACGGGTGTTGCCCAGCAGTGGCAGGTTGCTCAATTCCTTGGGGATCCGCTCGGTGCGATCGTCGATAAAGCCGATCAGGCCGGAGCGGATATCACCGTTGCGTTGCAGGTGGTCGGCGACGTGCATGGCGGTGTCGGTAAAGCCCAGGATCACCGTACGTTGCAGGTATTTGCCCTTGCGCATCAGGCTGCGGTACAGGCGCAGCATCAGCAGGCGCTCAAGGCAGAACAACCCGAGGCTGGCGAAGTACCAGGCCACCAGGTTACGCGGGGTCAATTGCGGGAAAAACTGCAGGATCTGGTACATGAACAACAGGATGCAAAACGCCGCCGACCAGGCCTTGACCTTGGTTTTCAGGCGCAGTCGGTTGCTGAACAGTTCTTCGGAATAGATGCCCAGGGCCTGGAACAGAATGATCGTCAGGACCGCGAAAAATACCAGCAGGCCGAGGAAGTGCCCGCGCAGTTCAGGGTCCATCGGGTCGATGAACATCACCAGGATCAACGGGGGCAAAATGGCACTCAGGCCATGTATGAACTTGACGAAAACAACAAAGAACTCAACAAAACCGGCGCGCGTTAAAAACAGGCTGTCGACGGACGACTTCTCTCGCATAAAACATCCCTCATTGCACGCCAGAGCTATTGTTTGGATGTTTGTTCAATAAAGCAGCGAACTGCTTTAGAGGGCACTTCCAACTACGGCTACTCTGGGTAATACGCAACTATCAATTCAAATGCAGCTATCCATTTGAAGGGAATTTGCGGGGGTAGTGACTACAGGAGTGTTCCCTTAATCAACTTGTCAATGAATTGACGATGGTGCGGAGGTGGCAGGGCAGACAGGTTTATCAGTGTTTTGTTCGGCATTTTATTGACATTCCTTGTCCGGGTACGCGGTGATTGGGTGTGTTTTTGAGTGTAGAAACAAATGCAGGATTTTTCCTGCATAAAGGAAAAACCTTTTTTCAAAGGCGGTAGGAAGGGGGGGCAAAGAGGGGTTGGCAGGGCGCACGAAGTGCCCTGCCTGCGGGACTTTCGCCAGATCAGAAGTTGCCTTTCAAACTCACCGTAAAATTTCGCGGCTCGCCATAAAAGTTACCCCAGGAGGCTGTACCCACCGTGTTGTAGTAACTTTTATCGAACAGATTGTTGCCGTTGAGTGCGACGGTCCAAGTGTCGTCGATACGGTACGCCACACGGGCACTCCAGGTTGCGTAACCGGCCTGTTCGAGCTTGATGGTCTGCACGCGGTAATTGCTGCTCTGGGCGTTGACGCCGGTGCCCACGCTCCATTTCGACAGGGCGCCGTCGAGCTGGTAGTCGCCCCACATGCGCAGCATGTGTCGAGGTACGTAGGTGTTGGACGTGCCGCCTTCCAGGGCGGTATCGATGTTCTTCAGGGACTTGGTCTGGGTGTAGGTGTAGCCGCCGGATACCTGCAGGCGCTCGAGGACTTCACCGCTGATTTCCGCCTCCACGCCCTGGGCGCGCACCTTGCCGCTGTCGGTGTAGCAATAGCCGTCGGCGGAGGTCGGGCACTGGGCGATGTAATCGGATTCGGCCGCGTTTTTCTCGACGGCGCGGAACAGCGCCAGGGAGCTGTTCAGGCGCCCGTCGAACCATTCGCCCTTGATACCCAGCTCGTAGTTGTCACCGATCTTCGGCTTGAGCGCGGCGCCATTGAGCGTGGCATAGGAACTTTGCGGCTGGAAGATATCCGCGTAGCTGGCGTACACCGACAGGTGCTCGTTGAGGTCGTAGATCAGTGCGGCAAACGGCGTCACTTCACCGGTTTCCCGGGTGCGGGCATCCTGCAAGGCCCACTCGCCCCAGGCCAGGTTGTTGGACTGGCGACGGTTCTCGTACCAGCTCACGCGGCTGCCTACGATAAACATCAACGGCTCGGCCAGGCGCAGGCGCAAGGTGGTGTAGGCGCCGTACTGGGTGGCGGTTTCCTTCACCGTGCCGCCGCGATACATGTTCGGCCAGAAGGTGCTGTTGGCCGGCTCCGGGAAATGGTGGTCGGGTTGGTAGATGCCTTGGCGCCTGGGCAGGTTCTGGATCGCGTACACATCGTCCTGGGTACCACGGCTGCCATTGGCACCGAGGATCAGTTCGTGTTCCAGCCCGAAGGCTTCGAACTTGCCGTCCACATAGGCATCGAGGCCGAAGTCCTTGTGGTCGTAGTCCATCAGCGCCGCATAGGAGTTGGCCGTAGGCGTCGGGTTGCTGTAGGCAATGGTGCCTTCGCTGGCGGCGTATTTGGTGTCTTGCAGGTTGCGGCTGTGCACGGCCGCAACCTTGAGTTTCCAGTCATCGTTGAAGGAGTGGGTGAGGTCGGCGAAGAAGGTGGTGCGCCGGCTTTGCCAGTCGTTCCAGGATTGGCCCAGGCAGGTGGAGCGGCTGAGGTGGGCGCTTTTGCCGTCGGCATAGCGCGGCAGGCCGCCCCAGCACGGTGTGGCGTCGACGTCTTCATGGCTGGCGCCGAAGCCCAGGGTGGTGTCGGCGCTGAGATCGACATCCAGGGCGCCATAGAAAGCCTGGTCCTGGCGCTTGGAAATATCCATGTAGGAACCGCGATTCTGTTGGCTGATCGCCGCGCGGCCGCGCACCGTACCGCTGTCATTCAGCGGGCCGCCGGTGTCGACGTCGGCGCGGTAGTTGTCCCAGGTGCCGGCGGACAGCGACAGGCTGGTGGTGGGCCTGGCCTGGGGCCGTTTGCGCACGAAGTTCACCGCGCCGCTGGCGGTGCCGGCGCCCTTGAGCATGCCGGCCGCGCCCTTGAGCACTTCCACACGGTCGTAGATCGCCATGTTCGCGCTGAAGCTGTCGGCCTGCACGTAGTCCTTGCCCATGTCCAGGGGCACGCCATCGTACTGGTACTGGCCGAGCATCTTGAAACCACGGGAATAAAAATATTTGCCGCCCATGGGCGATTCGTAGGTGGTGATCCCGGGCGTGCGTTCCATGACGTCATCGATGGTGGTGAGGTTCTGGTCATCCATCAATTGGCGGGTCATCACACTCACCGATTGCGGCGTTTCCCGCAGGCTGTGTTCGCCCTTGCCGATCGTCACCGCGCCCGTGGTGTAGGCCCCGGTGCCATCGGTGGTGGCGCCCAACCGCTCACCAGTGACTGTGGTGGCGCCCAGGTTCAGCGCGCCGCTGTCGGCCACTTGCGGCAACAGCAGCCAGGTACTGTTGCCCTGGCGCTGGGCTTGCAGGCCCTGGCCACGCAGCAACCGGTCGAGCGCCTGCTCGCGGTCCAGGCGACCACTCAGGCCCGGGCTGGTCTTGCCGGCGACGCTGGTGGCGTCGTACGACAGGCTGATGCCGGCCTGACGGGCGAACTGGTCCAGTGCCGTGGCCAGGGAACCGGCTGCAATGTTCCAGTCGCGGGCCTGGGTGTCGCTGGCCGGCGTTTCGGCCCATGCGAACGGCGGCGCGGCTGCGCAGCTCAGGCAGGCGCCGAGCAAGGCGGCGTGCACCGCGTGCTTGAGGGGGGAACGTGGGGAGGGGAACGCTTGCATGACCGCGGGATGCTCCTGAAGGAAGTGAACAGAACCGGCCTGTTGATCGGCCTTTCCTTACAGGTCGAGCGGCAATGAGAATTCACCTCATTTATTTTCGAGAATGTTAAACGCGGGCGGTGACGGTCACCCAGTAGCGGCTGCGGTAAGTGACATCGAGCTTGAGTGAGTGCGCTACCAGGCCCAGCACTTGATCGGTGTCGTCCAACTGATAAGTGCCCGACACCCGCAACCCGGCCACCGCTTCGCTGCAGCGCAGCAGGCCGTTGCGGTAGCGGCCCAGTTCGGCGAGGAAAGCATCCAGGCGCATGTCCCGGGCGCTGATCACGCCTTCGCTCCAGGCCCAAGGGTCCAGGCCATTGGCGACCAGAGAACGAATGCCACTGCGGTCGAACAGCACCTGTTCGCCGGGGTTGATCACTTGGCGCGCGCCGGCGGCGTGGTTGTCGGCAAACACCGCCACCGTGCCCTGCTGCACGGCGAGCATGGTGCCTTGGGCGTCTTCGCGCACCAGGAAGCGCGTGCCGAGGGCGCGCAGGTAACCGTCACGGGTCTGTACCCAGAAGGGCCGCGTGTCGGCACCGGTATTGACCAGTATTTCACCCTGGCGCAACTGCACCAGGCGCCGCTCCTGAGTCAATACCGCGTCGAATGCGCTGGCGCTGTTCAGTTGGATGCGGCTGCCGTCGTTCAACGCCACCCAACGCCGTTCGCCAGTGGCAGTGCGGTAGTCGGCCATCAAGGCGGGCAGCGGGGTGTAGTCGCGGCCGAACCAGGTCAGGCCGGCCGTACCGGCCACCAGGCCGAGCAGCTTCAACCCTTCACGGCGGCTGATACGTCGACGCGCCCCGTGCAGGGCGTGGCGGCCGACCTGCGCGGGCAGGTGGCTGAACTCATCATTCATCGTCGCCACCCGTTGCCAGACCTGCTGGTGTTCGGCGCTGGTGTGCAGCCAGCGCTCGAACGCAGCGGTGCTCGCGTCGTCGGCGACGTTGAAGCGCAGCTTGATCATCCACTGGATGGCCTGGTCGACCAGGCGCGGGTCAGAGGTCGGCATAGCGCAACCGATAGCAGGCGTGCAGCGCCTTGGACAGGTCACGCTCCACCGTAGCCTTGGACACCCCGAGGCGCAGGGCGATCTGCGCACAGGTCAGGCCGTCCAGTTGCGCCAACAGGAATGCTTCACGCACCCGCGGCTTGAGCTGGTCGAGCAGGCGGTCGATGCGTTCCAGACTGTCGAGAATCAGCAGGCGGGTTTCTTCCGACGGCACGTCGGCCTGGGGGAAATGCGCAAGGCTTTCGAGGTAGGCGCGCTCCAGTTCGCGGCGCCGGTACTGGTCGATCATCAAGCTGCGGGCGATGCTGCTCAGGTACGCGCGCGGCTGCAGTACGGCCTGCTGTTTGCGTGCGTTGAGCAGGCGCACAAAGGTTTCCTGCGCCAGGTCGGCGGCACGTTCACGGCAACCGGTGCGCCGGCTCAACCAGCCGCGCAGCCAGGAGTGATGGGTGTGGTAAAGCTGGCCGATAGCGGCATGGTCCAGTGGGTGATCGCTCGACATGGGCATCCTGGCGCAGCAGTCTTAATTGATAATGTTTCGCATTCTAGACGCTGGTCGTGGCCATTCGCAATTGCCGATGAACAATGTATCCAGCACAATTTTTTGTTCGCCCCAGGCCCACGCACTAATCTGCAGGCTTTTCCCGGTGGACGGCTTGAGCATGATCGACTTTGCGACCCTGGCAGTTTTTTCAGGTGCTGTGCTGTTGTTGCTGTTATCCCCGGGGCCGAACATGGCCTTTGTGATCAGCCATGGCGTCACCCACGGCTGGCGCGGGGGAGTGGCCTCGGCCCTGGGCATCGGTGTCGCCGACATACTGCTGAGCGCATTGACCGCCAGCGGGGTAACGGCGTTGGTCGCCAGTTGGCCGCCATCCTTTGACGTGATCCGCTGTGCGGGTGTGGTCTACCTGCTGTGGCTGGTGTTCAAGACGCTGCAGAAAAAACCTGGGCCAGATACTGCCCACCTGCACCGTGTGCCCCTTGGCCGGGTGTTTCTACAGGCGATGCTCAACAGCCTGCTCAACCCCAAGGCGTTGCTGTTTTTTGTGGTGTTTTTGCCGCAGTTCGTACGGCCGCCGGCCGGCTCCATCGCCGTGCAGTTGATGCTGTTGGGGGGCGTGCTGACTTTGATCGCTGGGGTGTTTCACCTGCTGCTGGGCATATTCGGCGGGGTGCTGAGCCGCTTCTTCGCCAGGCGCCCAAGAGCCGCCTGGCTACAGAAATGGGGCTTGGCGACGGTGCTGAGCGTGTTGGCGGTGCGCCTGGCGGTGATGTCGCGCCCAGCCTGACCCCATGAGGTGAAGGGATTGTGCGGCGAGCAAGCGGTCTGTGGCCAAACGAGCTTGTTGTGGTGAACGAGCTTGTTGTGGTGAGCGAGCTTGCTCGCGCTGGGCTGCGCAGCAGCCCCTCCAAAGCTTGGGGCCGCTTCGCGCCCCAGCGCGAGCAAGCTCGCTCACCACAGGTACAGGCTCAGCCCAATCGTACCGCCGCGCGCGCCACTATCTCCCCCCGCGTTTTGCGCGACTCGCTCGTGCGCTTTTTGGCTTCCTCCAGCACATGCGCAGGCGCTGTGTCCGGGCGACCCGAATCGAACGGCGGCGCCGGCGCATATTCAATCTGCAACTGCACCAGTTGCGCCGCCGCTTCGCTGTACAACTCCGCCGCCAGCACCAGGGCAAAGTCGATACCGGCGGTAATGCCACCCCCGGTGAACAGGTTGCCGTCACGCACCACGCGCTCCTGTACCGGGATGGCGCCGAGGGGGGCGAGCATGTCGTGGTAGGCCCAGTGCGTCGTCGCCTTGCGCCCGCGCAGCAACCCCGCCGCGCCGAGCACCAGCGAGCCGGTGCACACCGAGGTCACGTAGCGCGCGGTCTGCGCCTGGGCCTTGAGGAAGTCCAGGGTCTGCGGGTCTTCCATCAGTGGGCCCACGCCGGAACCACCGGGCACGCAGATCACATCCAGCGTCGGGCAGTCGGCATAGGTCATGGTCGGCGTGAACACCAGGCCCGTGCTCGAGGTGACCGGCGCCAGATCCTTCCATATCAGGTGCAGTTTCACGTCCGGCAGCGAACCCAATACGTCGTAGGGGCCGGTCAGGTCCAGTTGCTGAATGCCGGGGAACAACAGAAAGCCGATCTGCAAGGTCATGAATGAAGCTCCGAGAAAGGGGTAGACGACCTCACTCTAGCGGCCTAGGCTTTGGCGAATACGCCATTGAACCCACGAATCACGCCAACCATGCCCAGAATTGTTCACGTACTCGCTTTCGAGAATGCCCAGGTGCTCGACGTCACCGGGCCGCTGCAGGTGTTTGCATCGGCCAATGACCTGGCGCGCCAGCGTGGCGTGCCGTTGCCTTATGCGGTCACGGTGATCGCCGACCAGGCCGGACCGGTGATGACCTCCGCCGGCCTGGCGCTGGTGGCCGAGCCGTTGCCTGCGGTCGACCAGCCCTGCGACACCCTGGTGATCGCGGGTGGCTGGGGCGTGTACGGCGCCGCTGAAAAGCCTGCGCTGGTGGATTGGGTGCGCGAAAAAGCCCGGCACACTCGGCGCATGGCGTCGGTGTGTACCGGTGCATTTTTGCTGGCGGCCAGTGGCTTGCTCGATGGTTGTCGCGTCGCCACCCACTGGACCCGTTGCGAAGAACTGGCGCGCAAGTTTCCGGCGCTGACCGTGGAGCCCAACCCGATCTTTATCCAGCAGGGCGCGGTGTGGACCTCCGCCGGTGTGACCGCCGGTATCGACCTGTGCCTGGCTCTGGTGGAAGAAGACCTGGGCCGCGCCGTGGCCCTGGAAGTGGCGCGGCACCTGGTGGTGTTCCTGAAGCGCCCCGGCGGCCAGTCGCAATTCAGCGTGACCCTGTCCCTGCAAAAGGGCGGCAGCCGTTTCACCGAACTGCATGCCTGGATAGCCGAACATCTGACCCTCGACCTGAGTATCCCGACCCTGGCCGCCCAGGCCGGCATGAGCGAGCGCAGCTTCGTGCGCCACTACCGCGCTGAAACCGGCCAGACGCCCGCGCGCGCCGTCGAACTGATCCGCGTCGAAAGCGCCCGTCGGCAACTGGCGGACAGCACGGCGTCGATCAAGCGCATCGCCGTGCAGTGTGGTTTCGGCTGCGAAGAAACCTTGCGCCGCAGCTTTATGCGGGCCTTGTCGGTGACGCCCCAGGCCTACCGCGAGCGGTTCTCGCCGGTGGCCTAGGCGAGCAATTCAAACAGGGCGTCGAGGGTGGCCCGCGGTGCTTCCTGGGGAATATTGTGGCCCACACCGGGCAACACCTCCCGCCGGTAAAAAGCGCTGAAATGCTCCACGTCGTCATCCTCTTGCGACGGCGGGCCCACGCCGTCATCGGCGCCGCACAGAGAAATACTCGGCACCGCAATCGCCGGTTGCCGCGCCAGGGCCTGCTCGATGGCTTCCAGCGCCGGATCGCCAGGCGCATACATGAAACGATGGCGATAGGAATGAATCACCACCTCGACAAAGTCCGGGTTATCGAATGACGGCGCCGTCTGCCCATACAGCCCTGGCCCGTCGGCCCAGGACGGCGACCACAGCGACCACAGCAACTCACAGAGTTCGCGGCGATTGGCCGTCAGCCCGTCCACACCGCGCTGGGTGTGAAAGTAGAACTGGTACCACAACCGATGTTCCGTCACCGGCGCCCGTGGCTGGCGCGACCTGGCAATGTCCTGGATGTTATAGCCATCGCCCGTTACCAGCCCGCGTACCCGTTCCGGCCACAGGGCCGCGACGATACACGCGGCACGCCCGCCCCAGTCATACCCAGCCAGGGTGGCGCGCGGGATCGACAGCGCATCCATGAAATCCAGCAGATCCTTGCCCAGCGCCGCCTGTTGGCCGGAGCGCATCACCTGCGCGTTGATAAACCGCGTAGGGCCATAACCGCGCAGGTACGGCACCAGCACCCGGTAGCCGCGTTCGGCCAGCACCGGCGCAATCTCGTCATAGCCGCGAGGGTCATAAGGGAAACCATGCAGCAGGATCACAGGCTCGCCGTCAATGGGACCGTGGGTTTCATACGCCACATCGAGCATGGAGGTGCGCACGTAGAGGAGTGGGGCGGTGATGGTCATGGTGGACTCCTGTCAGGTGTTGAAACTCTAGTCGAAAGACATGACGGGATGCCCTGCCTGTAAAGGCAGGGCGCCTCAGGGCTGCCAGGTCGTCTTCTCGCCACTGAGCTTGCGGTCCAGGAACGTCGCCGCGCTGATCAACGCCAGATGGCTCAACGCCTGGGGCGTATTGCCCAGGTGGCGGGCCTGGCTGTCGAACTCTTCGGCATACAGGCCCAGCGGGTTGGCGTAGCGCAGCAGTTGTTCGAATTCCAGGTGGGCCTTCTCCACTTGCCCGGCGCGGGCCAGGCATTCGACGTACCAGAACGAGCAGGCGGCGAATGCGCCTTCGGTGCCTTGCAAGCCGTCGATCGCGTTGTCGTCGTTGCGGTAGCGGTAGACCATCCCGTCGCGCACCAGGCTTTTCTGGATCGCCTGCAACGTGCTCAGCCAGCGCGGGTCGGTGGCGGCGACAAAACGCACCAGCGGCATCAGCAGCATCGAACCGTCCAGTGCGGTGCTGCCGATGTGCTGCACAAAATGCCCGCGTTCTTCGTTCCAGAAGTTGCTCCAGATATCGGCATAGATCGCCTGGCGGGTCTGGTCCCAACGTGCAAACGGCGCCGGCAACGAGCGCTTGGAGGCCAGGCGGATCGCACGGTCCAGGGCCACCCAGCACATCAGCCGCGAATGCAGGAAGTGATGCTGCTCGCCGCGCATTTCCCAGATGCCCACGTCTTTGCGGTTCCAGATTTCACACACCTGGTCAGCGACTTCCACCGTGTGTTTCCAGCCCTCGTGGGAGATGGCTTCGCCGTACTTGTTGACCAAGTACACCGCGTCCATCAACTCGCCATAAATATCCAGCTGGACCTGGTCGACCGCGCCATTGCCGATGCGCACCGGCTTGGCGCCGCCGTGGCCGCTGAGGTGCTCCAGCGTGGTTTCGGGCAGCTCCTGGCGGCCGTCGATGCCGTACAGGATATTGATCTTGGTCGGCTGGCCACAGCAGTCGCTGACCCGGCCCTTGAGCCAGCGCATATAGGCGTTGGCCTCGTCGACAAAGCCCAGGCGCATAAAGGCGTAGACGGTAAACGAGGCGTCGCGGATCCAGGTGTAGCGGTAGTCCCAGTTGCGTTCGCCCGCAGGCGTTTCCGGCAAGCCGAAGGTGGCGGCGGCGATGATTGCGCCGTGTTTGCGCGAGGTCAGCAGCTTGAGGGCCAGGGCCGAGCGGTTGACCATTTCGCGCCAGCGCCCGCGGTAGTTCGACTGCGCGATCCAGCCGCGCCAGAACTTCAAGGTGTGGGCCAGGGCCAGGTCGGTGCAGACACTCGCCACACGCTCATCGTCCTGGCCGCCGAGTACGAACTCGGCGCCTTCTTCCTGATCCAGGGTGAAGCGGGCCACGGCGGCGTTATCTTCGATCTGCAACGGATGGCTGCCGCACAGGCGCATGCCCGGCTGGCCATCGGCGTTGAAACAGATGCTGGCGTTATCCAGGCTCGCCTCGGTGGTGGCGCGCGCGTAGTCATGGCGCACGGCGCAGCGCAGATGGAGGGTGGCCGTGCCGCTGACCACGCGTACGCGGCGAATCAGCAGGGGCAAGTCGTCGATTTCTTCGCTGATGACCAGCAGGTCGGTGATTTCCACCACGGCTTCATCGCTGAGCCAACGGGTTTGCAGCACATTGGTGTCGGGCAGGTAGATCTGTTCGCGGCGGGCGTTGGGCAGGTCCGGGGTGAGTTGGAACGTGCCGGCATCGGGGGTGTCCAGCAGTGAGCAGAAGATCGACGGGCTGTCGAACTCCGGCCAGCAGAAGAAATCGATGCTGCCTTTATCGTTCACCAGCGCCGCGCTGCGCATATCGCCGATGATGCCGTGGGCATCGATGGCGCTTTGTGGTTCGTTTTTCAAATCAACCATTGTCACGAAACTCCGGGTAAAGGCTCATGCCGCCATCAATGAAGAGGGTGCTGCCGACCACGTAATCCGAGGCGTCACTGGCCAGCCATACCACGGCGTTGGCCACGTCCTCCACATCGCCGACCCGGCCATAGGGGATCAACTTGAGCAGCTCCTGTTCCGCCGCGCCTTCGGTGGCGGCACGGTTGATCGCCGTACGAATCGCCCCCGGCGCAATGCCGTTGATACGGATGCGCTGTTCACTGACCTCCTGGGCGAGGGTGCGCATCAGCATCTCAACGCCGCCCTTGGACGCCGCGTAATTCACATGCCCGGCCCAGGGGATCAACTGGTGCACCGAGCTCATGTGGATGATTTTGCCGGCGGCGCGGGATACGCCTTCACGGATGCCCTGGCGCTTGAAGAGGCGTACCGCCGCCCGGGCACAGAGGAACTGGCCGGTGAGGTTGACGCCGATCACGGCGTTCCAGTCGTCGAGGGTCATGTCGACCACGGCGGCGTCCTTCTGCATGCCGGAGTTGGCCACCAGGATGTCCAGATGGCCGAACGCGTCGAGGGTCTTTGCGAACAGGCGTTCCACATCGGCTTCTTTCGACACGTCGGCACCGATGGCAATCGCCCGGCCGCCCTCGGCGTTGATCTGCTCTGCCAACGCCTCGGCGGGCGCGGCCTGGCTGTTGTAATTGAGCACCACCGCAGCGCCGGCTTGCGCCAGGGCCCTGGCCGCACCGGCGCCGATACCGGAACTGGCGCCCGTTACCAGCGCCACTTGTTGCTCCAACGAGATATGCATTGCCCACCCGACCTTGAATTCGTGAGTTCAAGTAGCTGACTGACGGCGCATAACGGAAGTTCAGCCGTGTGAAATTAGCGACTACAACCATGGTGGAAAATGGAATAACAGAAGAATAAAAAATAACCATAAGATACTAAAAAACCGCTAAAAAGCGTTTGACAGGGTTTTTTGCCCCGTGTCTTATAAGCACACCTCAACCCGCTCCGCTGGTAGTTCGGAAGTCATGCGGAGTCACCTATAAGAGATGCCTATGTGTTCATCGGCAGCTATAGGGGAACTACCAGAGCAGGGAGCTACGACGTTGCCTAAGTTAGTTATTTTCGATTGCGACGGTGTACTCGTCCAAAGCGAAGAGATCACCCTGTCTGTATTGATCGGCATGCTTAATGCACACGTACAGGACGGCAAGACACTGGATAGTGCGTATTTCATTGAGCACTTTCGTGGAAGAAAGATTGCCGATTGTCTGCGCGAAGCAGAACAGTTAATGGGTATTTGTTTGACTCCTCAGTTTGAAGAGGACTTCCGAGTTCGAGCGCTGGAAGCATTGACGCTTAATGTGAAAGCGACTGATGGGGTACTTGACGTATTGGAAGTGCTGGGAATTCCCTATTGCGTAGCCTCGAGTGCGCCGCGCAATAAGATCGAACAGTGTTTACGCCTTGTGGGGTTGTTGCCTTATTTCGAAGGGCGAATATTCAGTTGTTATGAATTGGGGCGTTGGAAGCCTGATCCGCTGGTGTTTTTAACGGCGTGTGAAACTTACAACGTCGAACCCTGTGATGCGCTGGTGATTGAAGACAGTGTCACAGGGATTCAAGCCGCCGTGGCAGCCACTATAAAAGTCCTGGGTTTTGGTCCGTTGTCTCGACATCGAATATTGGCCGAAGCCGGCGCGTTACCTTTTGCCAATATGCGTGAGTTACCGACCCTCATTGATCACGTTACTCAAGGAGCAAGTGTTGTGGGCACACTGGGTTATATAGAGCGACTTAAACGTAATGATCCCTGTTCGGAAGTGTGGTGGGATTCGTCGCCCGTGGTGTACGCACCGTATAAACAGCATTTGTTGGACAAGTACCCGGCAGCCGCCGCCCATATCGAACAGTTGATGCCGCAGGATCTCTCCCAGCCCTGGGGCTTCAGCAGTGTGACCACCAACCCCCGGCTGGTGACGGCGACGATCCTCGACAAGAAAGAGTACTGGTCGTCGCGTTTTAATCTGGCCAGCCTGTCTCCCGGCGAATTGCGCAAGCAACTCTACGACGAAGTGATTGCAGAGGGCGCTTCGACGCTCAAGCCGCTGTGGGTGCAATCGGCCCAGGCCGACGGCTGGATATGCGCCCAAGTCGACCCGTCGGATGTGCGGTGCAGCGAACGCATGACCGCACGAGGCCTGGAGCTGCATCGCCTGGCCGCGAATGTGATGGTCAAAGTGCCGGGCAGCCTGGAGGGTTTCGCGACGATCGAACACCTGGTGGCCCAAGGCGTTTCGGTCAATATCACGTTCTGCTTCACCGTTTCGCAATTCCATGCCGGTATCCAGGCAATAGAGCGGGGCATCGCCTGCGCCCGCCGCAATGGCGTCGACACCGGCTGTTGCAAGTATGTGATCACCTTTATGATCGGGCGTTTTTCCTGCCAGCCCGAGTTCGCCTTGCAGGCCGCCGAGCGTGGCCTGGCGCTGGGCCCGGAGGACATGCGCTGGGCCGAGCTGATGATTTACCAGCAGATCCAGGCCCTGGTCGCGGCCTCGAAGGTGCCGGTCAAGACCCTGCTTTCCAGTATCAAGGTCGACGTTGACGAACGTGGCCACAAGCACTGCTGGCACCTGGAAAAGACCGGGCTGACCACCACGTGCTACACGCTGACGCCGGAGGTGGTGGAGTTTCTGATCGAGCGTGAAAGCCACGGCAAACCGGTGGCACCCGCCTGTGAACCCCAGCAGGCGCCGGCTGAGACGTTCGCCCGGCTCATCCGCATTCCGTACTTCTGCGAAGCCTATTTCATCGACAGCATCGAGCCCTACGACTTTGGCAATCATGAGGCGTTTATCAACGCCTGCAACGAAGCCAACAGTGCGCATCGGCGCCTGACCGACTACTGCGTGCGCCTGTGCCCGGTGACGAAGCCTTTCGCACGCTCGCTCAACGCCATCCTGGCCGCTGAATACGGGGTGCTGGCATGAACAAGATGGTCGGGTTGTGGGCGCACCCGCGTTCCCGTTCCACGGTGTTGGAGCGTGTGTTTATCGAACGAGGGGATTTTGAGGTTTTCCACGAGCCGTTTGCCCATATGGCATTTTCCGCAGATTCAATGATTCCTTCGGATGAATGGGACCACAGTTTGCCCACCACGTATCAAGGTATAAAAGAGCAACTGCTCAAGGCCCGGGAAAGTACCAATGTCTTTCACAAAGACATGTGTTACCACTGCCTGGATGACTTGAAAGTTGACCGGGACTTCCTGGCGCAACAACACAATGTTTTTATTATTCGCGAGCCCGCCAGCAGCATTATTTCCCATCACCGGGTACACCCCGATATGCCCGTGCAGGCCATCGGGCATAAAGCCTTGTACGAGATATTTTGTGTGGTCACCAAACTCATCGGAAAAGTGCCTTATGTGATTAATGCCGATGACCTCGCCGCCGAGCCGGAGCGTGTCATTCGTAAACTGTGTGACTACTTGCAGATTGAATTTTTGCCCCATGCCATGACATGGAAACGTGAATGTCCACGACAGTGGAAAACCTGGAGAAGTTGGCATGTGGCGGCGGAGAACAGTGAACGCATTGCTCTGCCGGATAAACCTGCTATCGATATGGATACTTTCGATCAGTCGCCAAAATTAAAAGCCTTTTACGAATACCACCGACCCTTCTACGCACGCATGAATGAATTTTGCCAATAAGGATTGTTGTATGAAAAAGTTGATTGTCACCGGTGCGGCCAATGGGATCGGCCGGGCTACTGTGGAAAAGGCTATCCAGGCAGGTTATTTCGTTATCGGTGCCGACAAGGATGCCGAAGGCCTGCGTGCGTTACAGCGCACTTACACGGCGGATGTATTGGAAACCCATGTCGCGGACTTTTCGGATAATGCGCTGATCAAGGGTTTTATCCCTGCGCTGTACGAGCGCCACGCAACTATTCATGCATTAATCAATAACGCCGGTATTTACCACGGCAAAAGCATCTACGCCTATTCCGATGCCGAAGTGGACGAAATCTTGACTGTGAACCTCAAGGCCTTGGTCTATCTCTCCAAAGACTTCGCCGAACGGGAGATGAAACACGAGGCGCCGCGCTGCATCGTCAATATCGCCTCGGTGGCGGGCGAAGTGGGCAGTTGTGATGCTTTGTACGGCGCCACCAAGGCGGCGGTGATCGGCCTGACCAAAGCCAATGCCTGGAATTTTGCGCCGTTCGTGCGGGTTAACGCAGTGTCGCCGGCGCTGATCCACGACACCGCCATCTACGACACCATCCCTGAATACCGCCGCGCCGAGTACGCGCGCCAGGAAATCCTCAAGGAACCGATCCTGCCCGGCGGCGTCGCCGAGGTCATTTTGCTGGTGATCAGCGATGCCATGCGGCATGTCACCGGCAAGGTCATTCCGGTAGACAATGGAGCCTACCCACGATGAGCCCGTCAGCCCCCAAGAAGAAACTGCTGCTGGTGGGCGCAGGCAACCTGTGCCTGCAGATCCTGAAGATTCTCGGGCCGAAAAATGCCTTTGAATTCGTGGTGCTGGGGCGCAATGAAGACGCGACCGTGCGGCTATGCAACCTGGTGGCCCTGTCGTGTGCGCAGTTGGGGCACTGCATCACGATCAAGCCGGTGATCGCCGACCTCACCGATATCGACCGGGTCACCCAGGTGCTGCGTGCAGAGGCGCCGGACCTGGTGGTGAACTGCGCGTCGTTGCAGTCGTGGCGTGTGATCACCGGGTTGCCCAGGCTCTCGTTCGAGCAACTCGACCAGGCGCAGTTCGGCCCCTGGCTGCCCATGCACCTGACGCTGATGCATCACTTGATGCAGGCGGTGAAAGCCTCCGGTATCGCGGCCAGGACGGTCAACGCGGCCTTTCCCGATGCGGTCAACCCGATCCTGGCCAGGGTCGGGCTGGCGCCGGATATTGGCGTGGGCAATGTCGCCAACCTGATCCCGGCGCTGCGATTTTCCATCGCGCGGCTGCTGGAGTGTGCGCCTGCCGATGTGCAGGTGTGCCTGTATGCCCAGCACTATTTCAGCCACTACGTGCCGCGCGGCGGCTTGCCCCCGCGTGCCAGCTACCGCTTGTTGCATGAGGTGCGCGACCGCCCGGCCGCGGCCCACCTGCCGGCCGAAGCGATTTTTTCCACGGTTAAATCCGAGTTCCGCCGCCTGGGCGGTATCGATGGGCAGTTCCTCACGGCGTGCTCGGCCGTCACCGTGATCGAAGGGTTGTTTTCGCCCACCCCGGTGCTGGTGCACGCGCCCGGCCCGCTGGGGTTGCCGGGCGGCTATCCGGTGTGGCTGCAGGAGGGGCAGATCAAGGTGCAGTTCAGCGCCGACTGCCCCCAGGACGAAGCGGTGCGTATCAACACCATCTGCCAGAGCCAGGATGGCATCGATGAAATTCATTGCGATGGCTCGGTCACCTATAACCCGCAATGCATGGCCGTGATGCAGGCGATGCTGGGGTACTCGAAGAAAACCATGTCCATCGAACAGTCCGCCGAGTTTGCCCACGAGCTGTCGAGCAAATACCTGTCTTTCAAACATTCAACCTGGTAGGTGTGTGATGAATCGGATGTCGGTGCACAAGCGCGGCGAAGTCGCCAGTTACGCCACGCAATACTCGAAAAAATTCGTCGAGCGCTGGGATGAATTGATCGATTGGGAAAAAAGAAAGGCGGGGGAGAACGGGTTCTTTGAAAACCTGCTGAAGCAGCACGGCGTGAAGTCGGTGATCGACGTCTCCACGGGCAGTGGTTTTCATGCGGTCCAGCTTAAGCAGGCGGGGTTCGATGTCGTCGCCACGGACGGCAGCAGCACGATGTTGACCAAGGCCCGGGAGAATTTTCGGCAACGCGGGTTGGCGATCGAATCGCACTACCGGGATTGGCAGGCCCTCGATCCCGCCGAACTGGGGCGCTTCGATGCTGTGGTGTGCCTGGGCAGTTCGCTGTGCCATGTGTTTGCAGCCCATGAACGGCTGGAGGTGCTGGAGAGATTCAGGGCATTGCTCAATCCGGGCGGCTTGCTGATTGTGGATCAACGTAACTTCTTTGCCATTCGCGCAGGCAAGTTCAAATCCAGCGGTCATTACTATTACTGCGGCACGCAGGCATCCGTCGGCCTGGGGCAGGTGGATGAACACGTGTGTGAGTTCATCTACTCGTTCGATAACGCCGAGCAGTATCGGTTGCAGGTCTATCCGCTGTTGCCGGGCGAGTTGAAGGGGGAGGTGCTCAAGTCCGGATTTTGCACCCATGAGAGTTACGGGGATTTCCAGCGTGACTACGACATGATGAATTGTGATTTTGTCATCCACACGGCACGCGCCGTTTAAGGAGTACCTGATGAGCACACTGGTACAGAGTAGCGCGCGCCCGTTGGACAGCGTCGTGCTGGCGGTGGTGTTGACCGGGTTCGTGGCCAGTACCTACGGGTTTGGCGTCTACCTGTTCGCCAACCTGGTGGTGGACATGCGCCGCGACATCGGTTTCGACTACACCACGGTGGGCCTGATCACCGGCGGTGCGCAGATCGGCTTCCTGCTGTTTTCATCGGTCACCAGTTACATCAGTCGTTTTTTCGAAGGCTGGAAGATCAGCCTGGTGTCGACGCTGATGACCTCCCTGGCGCTGTTGGGGCTGAGTGTCAGCAACAGTATCTGGCTGTCCGGGGCGCTGTTGATTTTGCTCGGCGGCTGCTCGGCCTCGGTGTACATCCCGTTGGCGGAGATTGTCACCAAGGGTTTCAGCCCGGGTAATCGCTCGCGGGTCATGGGGCTGATTTCCAGCGGCACCAGCTACGGCGTGTTCATCAATGGCTTGCTGGTGTCGTTCCTTACCCTGCAGGGTGGCTGGCGCTCGATCTGGCTCACCGCGGGCCTGATCTCGGTGGCCCTGTGCGTGGTGGCCTGGTTTCTGCTGCGCAACCTGGTGGCGGACAAGGACGCCGGTTTTTCCGGGCCGCGTTCGACGGCGTTCGAGAGTCATGCACCTTGGTTGAGTCGCTCGCTGTACCTGACCTGGGCCATTGCGTTTTTGAATGGGATGGCGCTGTTGCCGTTCCAGACTTACCTGGCTCCGTTCCTGCGGGACGAGTTGGGGGTGTCGGTGCAGGACGCCGGGTTTGTCTGGACCACCATTGGCGCGGTGGGCATGGCCTCGGGCTTTCTGGTGGGGTGGATCGCCGACAAGGTGGGCGTCAGGGCGTCGCTGGCCATGTGCTTTTTGAGTGCGGGGCTGGCCGCCACCCTGGTGTTCAGTTTCAACAGCCTCCCGCTGTTCTACCTGGCGGCATTTTTGTTTGCCCTGGCGTTCTACCCCATCTTCGGGCTTGTCCCCAGCTACATCGGGCAAATCGTGCCGGTCAGCCGACTGACCCAGGCATTCGGCATTGCCAATGTGCTGATCGGCCTGGGGGGTGTGTGCGGTAACTTCCTGGGCGGTTTTTCCAAGGACCTGACCGGCTCGTTCGCGACCGTCTACTGGGTGGTTGCGCTGTTGCTGTTCGTGCAATGCGTGATGGTATTCCTGTTGGGTAAACCGCCTGTGGCGGTGACGGAGGGTGAGCGGCCATGAGTCATTTTGCGGAACGTCCAGAACGGAATCTGCATGCGTTTGCGTTCAGCCATCTCGCCGCGGAACGCTCGCGTATGGGGCAAAAGCCCTTGGTCATCTGGATGACGGGCATCTCGGCGGCCGGCAAGTCGACGATTGCCGATGCGCTGGACAGGGCCTTGCAGGCACAGGGGCGCTTGACCTGCATCATTGACGGCGACTCGGTGCGCGGCGGCCTGTGCCGCGACCTGGGTTTTACCGACAGCGACCGCGATGAAAATATCCGGCGGGTCGCCGAAGTGGCGCGCTTGATGCTGGATGCAGGGCTGGTGGTGATCGTGGCGCTGATCTCACCGTCGGCGGCCAGCCGGCATTACGCGCGCGCCATTGTCGGCAATGAGCATTTTGTCGAGGTGCATGTGGATGCGCCGCTGGAAACGGCGGAGCAACGTGACCCTAAGGGCTTGTACAAAAAAGCCCGCCTGGGGTTGATCCAACACTTCACCGGGATTGATTCGGACTACGACGTGCCGATCTTTCCGGAAGTGCACGTGGACACCCAGGCGCTGTCTGTCGAACAGTCTGTCGCGACTATTCTCGATTGGATGGCCCGCAACGACGAGCGCACATAGCCGCTGGTCTTTGCGCCGCGGTGGCGGTGCCTGCACCTTCGGAAAACAAGGTAATCTGCGCCATCGCAGGCATACCGCGTTTTTTCAGGAGCAGGCATGACGCATTTCACCGGCACTGCAAAATCCATCCGCCTGATCGGCGGGGCCCAGGTGTTGGACTTCATCAATACCACCAACGGTCGCCGCCCTGGGTCGCCGCTCAAAGTCATGGAAGAGCGGCTTACCAGTTTTCAGTTTTTCTTTGAATGGGCGCTGCACGCCTCGTTGATCTCCACCCAGGAGTTCGCTGAATACAAGGCCATGGTGTTTGAGTCGCCTATTTCCTACCAGCCGGATCTGGACGCCATCATTGCGTTCCGCGAATGCCTGTATGCCGTGTTTTACCCGTTGTCCTTGCGCCAGGCTGCGGCCGATGACGCCTTGCAGCAGATCAACCTGAATTTCCAGCAAGGCACCGCCTGGCGGGTGCTGCGCATGGTTGATGGGACACCGGCCTGGGCGTGGAAAACCTGCACCTCTGCCCAGGAACTGAGTGCAATGTTGATCGGGCGCCTGGCGATCGAGGCCACGCAGTTGCTGGTGTCCGGTGATCTTCGCGTGCTGAAGTGCTGCACGGCCACCGACTGTGATTGGCTATTCCTGGATATCTCCAAGAACAAACTGCGCAAATGGTGCCAGATGAGCGTGTGCGGCAGCCGGGAGAAATTGAGTCGCCTTAAACAGGCGCTTTAGTTTCCAGGCAGTGGCGCGGTCGACGGGTAGCAATTGCTCCACTTAATAGGAAGCATTACTATTCACGCCCCGCCTCCCCAGTGCTCCCGCGATGATCCCTCAGCCGCCCCGCAGAACAGGCTTTTTCGAGCACTACGAAGAGTTGATCGGCACCTGGACACGCCGCCTGAGAAACCGTCAGCAGGCCGAGGACCTGGCCCATGACACCTTTGTGAGAGTGCTGGAGACAACCGCCTCCCAGGTAGAGCAACCGCGCGCTTATCTGCATCAAACTGCGCGAAATATCGCCGTGGACGCCTACCGACGCGAAGACCGGCGGGAAGCCATGGCGTTGGAAGCCTTTGATCAGAGCCAGCCCCACGGCGGTGACCCGGAGCATTTCATGCACGCGATCCAGCTCGCGGACTCCATCGAGCGGGCATTGGCCGAGTTGCCGCTCAACTGCCGCAGGATCTTTATCTGGCAGAAGATCGAGGGCCTGACCCAGCAGGAGATCGCCGAGCGCCTGGGCTTGTCCAAGAACATGGTGGAAAAGTATATGATCCGCACCCTGCGGCATTTGCGTGACCGCCTGGATGCGATGGCCCCATGACACACGCTCGCTCTGAAACAGGACCTTCCATGATGGATAACCGTGCCCGCGACGAAGCCGCGCAATGGTTTGTACGCCTGCAAGACGCTGGGTTGGACGCCACCGAGCGCGAGCGTTTCGATGTGTGGCGCAATGAAAAGCCCGAGCACCAATATGAATTCGATGTGCTGCAAGGCCTGTGGAGCGCCGCCGACCTGGTGCCCAAGGCCCGCTTGCAGGCGTTGGGCGAGGCGCCGGCCGAGCGTCCAAAACGTCGTGGCGTGTTGCGTTACGCCGTCGCCGCCAGTGTGGTCGCCGTGGCCTTGGGGCTCGGCTTGTTCAGCGGCCTTGATCATCCGAAGCCCTACCGGGCCGATTTCAGCACGCGCCTGGGTGAGCATCGCCAGGTGGCATTGCCCGACGGCTCGATGATGGATTTGAACAGCCGCAGCGTTGTCTCGGTGCACTACGAAAAAGGCCGCCGCAGTATTGAACTCAAGCAGGGCGAGGCCATGTTCAATGTCGAGCATGACAGCAGCCGTCCCTTTGTGGTCGCCGCCGGTGCAGGGCAGGTGACGGTCACCGGCACGCGCTTTGATGTGCGTCGCGATGATGACCAGACCCGTGTGGTGGTCGAGGCCGGTACGGTGAAGGTGCAAGGGCGCTCACCGAACGAGGGGGTGACGCTGACGGCGGGGCTGGGAACCCATATCAATGACCAAGGCTTGGTGGCAGCGTCCTACGCAGTGAATGCCGAGGAACTGACGGCCTGGCGCAGCGGCAAACTGGTGTTCAACAACGCATCCCTGGGTGAAGTCGCCCGTGAGGTGTCGCGTTATCGCGAGCGCCCGTTGCGCGTCAGCACACCCGCCGTTGGCAACCTGCGACTGACCAGTGTGTTCAAGGCCAATGACACCGATGCCTTGCTCAAGGCCTTGCCCCATATCCTGCCCGTGGCCCTGAGGACCCTGCCGGATGGCAGCCAGGAAATTATTTCACGCTGAGATTCAGGTTTTTTCCGAGTTCTTCGTCTTCTCCTGCAGCTGCAACTGGTTTGCATTAACAGCCGCATACTCTTGCGATTACAGGACTGGGGTCGACGTGAAAAAATGTGCCGTTCACAACAATAAAATCTCCCGCTGGGCGCCGCTTGCCCTTGCGCTTGCTGTCAGTGCCGCAGTGCCGGCGGCCTATGCTGGCGACGCTATCCATATCCAGGCCCAACCCCTGGGGAGCGCGCTGAGCCAACTGGGGCAGCAGACGTCCCTGCAAGTGTTTTTCAGCCCCGACCTGGTCGCCGGCAAGCAGGCCCCCGCAGTAGATGGCAACCTGTCGGCGGAACAGGCCCTGCGCCAATTGCTGCAAGGCAGTGGCCTGGACTATCAGATCGACGCCGGTTCCGTGACCCTGCGCCCGCTCGGCAGCGGCGCCGGTGACGCCGGTTCGCCCCTGGAACTGAGTGCCACCGACATCAGGGTGGTCGGCGACTGGCTTGGGGATGCCGATGCCGAAGTGGTGCAGAACCACCCGGGCGCGCGTACGGTGATTCGCCGCGAAGCCATGGTGGAGCAGGGCGCGATGAATGTCGGTGATGTGCTGCGTCGTATGCCTGGGGTCCAGGTGCAGGAATCCAACGGCACAGGTGGCAGCGATATTTCCCTCAATGTCGGCGTACGCGGGCTGACATCACGTCTGTCGCCACGCTCCACCGTGCTGATCGACGGGGTGCCGGCGGCATTCGCGCCCTATGGCCAGCCACAACTGTCGATGGCGCCGATTTCCGCCGGCAACCTGGACAGCATCGACGTGGTACGCGGCGCCGGTTCCGTGCGTTATGGGCCACAGAACGTCGGTGGCGTGATCAACTTCGTGACCCGCGCGATCCCCGAGAAATTCTCCGGTGAAGTCGGCACCACCCTGCAAACTTCCGCCCATGGTGGCTGGAAGCACATCGAGAGCGCTTTTATCGGCGGCACTGCCGAAAACGGCATCGGCGCTGCGCTGTTGTACTCCGGAGTGAATGGCAACGGTTACCGCAACAGCAACAACGGCAACGACATCGACGACGTGATCTTCAAGACCCACTGGGCGCCGACCGACCAGGACGACTTCTCGCTGAACTTCCATTACTACGATGCCAGCGCCGACATGCCCGGCGGGCTGACCCAGAAACAGTTCGATGCCAACCCGTACCAGTCGGTGCGCGATTGGGACAATTTCAGCGGGCGTCGCAAGGACGTGTCCTTCAAGTACAACCGGCAAATCGACGACCGGACCCAGGCCGAAGTGCTGACTTATTATTCCGACAGTTTCCGCGGCAGTAACATCGCTAACCGCGACCTCGCGACCCTCGGGTCCTACCCGCGCACCTACTACACCTTCGGCATCGAGCCGCGGGTATCCCATGTATTCGACGTGGGCCCCAGCACCCAGGAAGTCAGCGTCGGTTACCGCTACCTCAAGGAAGGCATGCATGAGCAGGCCACCAGTCTGAACCTGATCAACAACGTGCCGACGTCGGGTGGCCGCAGCGATGGTCACGTCTACCAGGATCGCACCGGTGGCACCGAGGCCAACGCCTTCTATGTGGACAACAAGATCGATATCGGCAAGTGGACCGTCACCCCGGGCATCCGTTTTGAAGACATCCGCACCGAATGGCACGACCGTCCGGTCATCCCCCTTACGGGGCCCCGCACCCAGGAAAAACGCCGCGAGGTCCATAGCCAGGAACCGCTGCCGGCCCTGAGCGTGATGTACCACCTTTCCGATGCGTGGAAATTGTTCGCCAACTACGAAACCTCCTTCGGCAGCCTGCAGTACTTCCAACTCGGACAAGGCGGCAGCGGCGACCAGACCGCCAGCGGCCTGAACCCGGAAAAAGCCAAGACCTATGAGGTCGGTACGCGCTACAGCGACAGTGTGTGGGGCGGGGAACTCACGTATTTCTACATCGACTTCTCGGATGAGCTGCAATACGTCAGCAATGCCGTGGGCTGGACCAACCTTGGCGCCACCAAGCACACCGGCATCGAAGCGTCGGCCCACTATGACTTGTCGAACCTGGACCCTCGCCTGGACGGCCTGACCGCCAACGCCGGCTTCACCTACACCAAGGCTACCGCCGAAGGTGACGTACCGTTCAAAGGACGCGACCTGCCACTGTATTCCCGGGAAGTGGCAACCCTGGGCCTGCGCTACGACGTCAACCACTGGACCCACAACCTGGATGTGTACGCCCAGTCCGGACAGCGTGCACCGGGTACCACCAGCACCTACATTACCCAGGGCAGCGCCGATGGGCAGTACGGTGATATCCCGGGCTATGTCTCGGTCAACGTGCGCAGTGGCTACGACTTTGGCGAACAACTGTCGAACCTGAAGCTGGGGGTGGGGGTGAAAAACGTCTTTGACCAGCAGCACTACACCCGCTCCAGCGACAACAATGCCGGGCTGTACCTGGGCGAGCCGCGTACGTTTTTTGTACAGGCCAGCGTCGGGTTCTGACCTTTATCGGTTTGGAAAAGTCGCAGTCTTGCAAGAGGCTGCGATCGTTTGTCCTGTTTCTTACATCCTCGCAGTGCATATTGCGGCTGGTTCAGGAACCGTTTCCGACAGAAGTGCCACACATGGGAAAGCTAAAGGGCTTCGACGTTGCGTTGGAGCGGCAAGCTGAAGATCGCGCCCACTGTAATGGAGAAAACTATGTCGGTATTGGTGTCCGATACACAGGCCTCGACCTCATCAACTTCTGACCTTTTGCAGGCCACTTCCAGGCCTGAGGTCAAAGCCCCTCGGCCAGCGACTGCCCCCAACGGCCAAGCGGCTGCAAACGTCAGCTTCCTGCCTCGGGAAAACCAGAGGGGGCCCGTGTTCGGCGCGCCCTCTTCGCAGGCCCCCCGTCAGAGTGCTGCTGACAACGTGATGCGTCACTCCAGCGAGCCGGCCAGGCAGGGCCTGATGGATACGGTCAGACACTGGGTGAGCCCTTGGTTTGCCTGGCATCGCCCACAACCAGGTCCTGGCTACTGCAATCCGCCACCACGCCCCGATCCTACCGTGGGTAAGCCGTATCCGCCCGCGCCGGGCTGGCCTGATCCGACGTACTCGCTGAAAAGCAATGACGAGTTGGCGCAACAGTTACGTGACAATTTCAATGCCTTCAGGGACCGCAGCAACCCTGGGTATGTCAGCGTTGACAGTATCTATGGGATGGCGAAAAAAACCTGGTCTCCCAATCCGGTCACGAACGCGAACATTCGCCTGGCCAACGAGTTGCTGCGACGTCCGGAACTGATGAGCGCCCTGGACCGGCACTCCTCCACCGGTGCATTGGATGGCCTGATCGACCGGCAAAATGTGAACATCGTGGTCAAGGGGGAAAACTACTTCAAGTACAAGACCGACAAGGAAATGGCCGGTGAAATGCTTGAGCATTTCGACGAGTTGAAACGTAATCCCTGGGACCGGGAGCTGAGCTTCAACCACCTGAGGAGCCTGGCGGCCCAGGAGCAGACAGGCGATTCGCCCATGGATCATCTGATCCAGCTGTCCCAGGAGATACTCAAGCGCAGTGACGTGTTGAGGAAAATGGACAATCTCGCCGGTCGTGATAATGACGGCCGGATCAGCTGGCAAGCGCTTTACCTGCTTTCCCGCTGACCGTCCGCCAGGCGCCGCCGCTGAATGACGGTGCCTGGCTCAATTTTGTCAGGAACTGTTTACGCCGACTGACCAAGTAGTTCATAGGCACCGGCCTTGATCAAACCGGTCGGCTTTCAGATTCCGTATGGAGAGCTAGCAAATGACGTCAAGCTCGTTTCACCCGCCCCAGCCCAGCTGTCATGAGCTCTTTCGCAATACGGATGATGACGATCCGACTGTGCCCACGGGTGCCATCGTTGCGCAAGAGCCCCCGGCCCTGGCCGATGTGCATGCTGTCGAAGCCAGGCGCATGAGGGCTTTCGCCGGTCAGTGCCAATTCCAGGCGCCGGTCGAGGAAGACTTTTCCCGGGGCATGCTCGCGACCGGGCAGATGGCGAGTGACGACGCCAAGCCCCCCAAGTACTCCAGGCTGATCAATAGCCTGACGACCTGGTTGCGTCGGTAAGGGTGGGAATCACCGTACCTTCTGGTCGTTGTTTACATGCTGTCATTGGTATTCATCGGTTGTCCGGAACTGTTGTGTTTGTCCAACCACACATGGGGTGCTTGCCGGTGGAATCCATTCGCTGATTCCGTCTGGGGGTGGTGATCACCGGGCAGGTATGTATCGGAAACGCGTTGGAGAAAACCCATGACGATTGAGGGTGCACCCCCTCATGGTCTGCCCTTGGCACTGGATGAGCCGGCTTTACGGTCTACAGTGCCAGCGCCGCTCACGCCCTCTGAAAACCTGACAGGGGGCTGTTCCTGCGCGCCTCGACGGCGTGTCGCGGGTGCCTCTGGTGCTGCGCGGAACAATGTCGGTGCTGCGCCAGCGAGCGCTGCAGAACCTGCCCGCTGCTACGCGCGTGAACCTCGCCCAGCCCGGCGTAACGTCCACCGACAGCCAACTGGCGTTGGCCCTGGAAAAAGATTTTGGCAGGCTGTACCCCTTCCTGAACGACGGGCGTTTGACCTGCTCGTCATTGCAGCGTGTTGCAGACGAACGTATGGGAAAAGCGAGGAGTTGGACCGGACGATTCAAGTGGTCAGCGAGATTCTCAAGCGCCCGCGGTTGAGCGATGCAATTTTGAGCCGCGACGGCGATATCACCCGGGACAGTCTCAGGGCGGCAGCCCAAACGCTACAGGGGAACAGCTCGCCAAGTGTGTTCAGCCAGGACCCGTTCCATGCCCAGGGCAATACCCAGGTGGTGCTGGCCCTGCAGGGCCAGTTCGAACAATTGAGGAATAAATCGCAGGACCGGACGTTCTTCTTTGAACAACACCAGTACGTTGAAATCGCCATGCTCAAGGCCGTCATGCAGGACCCGCATGCCGTTGATCAAGAGGGTGCGCCTGTGCTGGATCCTTCCTCCGGCATGCCTCGGCCCAGGTACAGCAAGCTCTGTGTCTACACGGCGAAGAACATTCTTGAGCGGCCTGGTCTGCTGCCTTCGCTGATACGTGCGAACGGCACACGATTGTTTGGTCTGCCGCAAAAAGACGGCTGGCTCAGTAACAAAAGCCTCGAGCGTTGGCTGGAACAGGACAAGGCCCGCAAAGCGCGCTGATGTGCGGGGGTCATACCTTGAGGACCTTGCCGCTCAGGGACACACCGGCGAGCAGCACTGCGATCAGCACAAAGGCACTGCTCAGGCTGCTGCCATGGGCAATGAAGCCAATCACTGCGGGGCCGGCAAGAATCCCGGCATACCCCAAGGTCGTGATGGCAGGCACGGCAATATGTTCCGGCATCACCGTTTGCTTGCCGACGGCGGTGTACAGCACCGGTACGATATTCGAACAACCGGCACCTACCAGCGCATACCCCAGCAATGCGGTTTCCCAGGCTGGCAATAACGTTGCCAGCAACATGCCAGCAGTGGCCAGTGCACCACCGATCACAATCACACGGGTCGCGCCCAGGCGCCGCACGATGGCATCGCCGGTCAGGCGCCCGGCAGTCATGGTCAGGGCGAAGGCTGCGTAACCCAGGCCGGCGTAAGCTTCGTCCAGACCGCGTTCGGCACTGAGGAACACGGCGCTCCAATCCAGTACGGCGCCTTCTGCCAAAAACACGATAAAGCACAGACAGCCGATGAACAGTACTACGCCGTGGGGGATCGCAAATGCCGGACCCGAACTTTCACTGCCATAGGGCAACAAATGGGGCCCGGCCTTGAGCAGCGCCAGTGCCATGATGACGATCACCACCAGGGTCGCCTGCAGAGGTGACAGACCCAACCCCAGCAGCCCGGCAACCCCGGCCGCGCCGACGATCCCTCCCAGGCTGAACAAGCCGTGGAAGCCCGACATCATGGTTTTGCCACTGGCGCGCTCAACAATCACCGCTTGCAGGTTCACCGTGGAGTCCACCGTGCCAAGGCCCGCGCCAAACAGGAACAATCCGGCGATGAGTAACGGAATCGAGCTGACCGTGGCCAGCATGGGCAAGGCCAGGCATATCATGATCGTGCCGGCGCTCAGCACGCGTCGGCAGCCATAACGAGACGCCAGCGCACCGGCGGCCGGCATGGCGATGATAGACCCCCCCCCAGGCATAACAGCAGCAGGCCCAGAGTGCCTTCACTCAGTTCGGCGCGTGCTTTGGCGTATGGCACCAACGGCGCCCAGGCAGCAATGCCGAAGCCGGCGATGAAAAATGCGATACGGGTCGACATTTGTTCCAGCCGCCCGGGAACCACGGGTGCTGAGGTGGGGATGGCAGTCATGAAAAAATCCTTGGTTTTGCGTTCAGCGAACGATGTCCGGCGCGACATCCTTGCACATCAGGCCTTGGGGGGCGAGCCGGGTTCCCCCCGAGATCAGCGGCGATGAGTTTTTTTGCAATTCTGGAACGCCATGGGCGTTGGCAACCACACACGGAGTGTCTTTGCGGAAGGCGTTCTGGAAGGTGTGTAATCCCTGTGGGAGCTGGTGAACCCCCGGGTTTTCACGGTGGATTACCACCTTCCAGGCCGCCTCCCACACACCCTGCATTGTGTAATACGCTGCTGGTCCAACCCTGTAGGCAACCGAGCGGACGCACCGATGAAGATTGCAAGGCAAGTGGCGCCATGACCCAGTTCTATGACGCACGTGGCAACATTTACGGGGTCGCCAGCCCGGCGTTCCTACGACAGCGGGGTATCGAGGTGCCCGACAGCGCGGCGCAGGCCGCGAGGACTCGCGAGGCTTGGGCTGCATCGGCCATAAGGTCTGAATGCGAGTGGGGCTCGACGCCGCGCCCGGCCAATGCCAAGGCCCACCGCTGCGATGGCTTGCTGGTGGGCCCGTTCCAGGCCGAGCCGCCGTTTGACCTGTTGATCGTGAACACCGACGGCTCCCTGGCCGAGCGCAGTGGCAATGGGTTGACGATTTTTGCCCAGGCGCTTACTGACCAGGGCTTGATGACCGAGGCCTGTGATTTGCGCGTGCATCATGACCAGCCTGACGGGGTGTCGCCGTTGGTGACTCGGGTCGAACCTGCCGTCTATGAGCACCGCTCTGGATTCTGGCTGGCATTGGGGTTGCCCGGGTTCGGGCCGTCGGCCGTGGGTGCTCAGGGGGTTGAGCAGGTGTTCCAAGGCGACATTGAACTGAGCCATGTGAAGGCGTTGGCGGCAATCAACCCACAGTGGGCGCACAGTCAGTTTGTGCGTGTGGGCAATCCTCATTGTGTGACCCTGGTCGAACACATGTCAGCCTTGCCGGACAATCTGCAGATGCAACAGCCAGCGCTGTTCGAACCGTTGCAGGCGATTGCCTTCGCCCCCCCGGCAGGAAGCGGCGAGCCATGCTTGGCCGGAGTCAATTTGCAATGGGTCGCCAGGCAATCCGGCAACCGGGTGGTTGCCCGGGTGTTCGAGCGGGGAGAGGGCCCCACGGCGTCCTCCGGCACCAGCGCCAGTGCCGTGGCCTGTGCGGCGTGGCGAGCGGGTTGGGTTGAGGGAGGTGAAGTCGCGGTGGTGATGCCGGGTGGCACTGCGCCGGTACGTTTGCACACCCAGGTCGATACGCTGCTGAGCGTCAGTCTGTTCGGGACTGCACGGCCTCGGACATGAAGTCTTTTGAGCAGTTGACGCCCTGAGTGGGTGTCAGCTGTTTCGCTATTAATTAATTGATCAGATAAAAGTTGGTGTAGGGCATTTCTTATGTTTGAGAAGTGGCTCATTGACTTGATTTATTATTTTGTAAAAGACACTTCAATCTCAGTCGTACGAAACTTCTTTTTTATTTTTTTGGGGCCGATTTTTTCCTGGAAACGCTAAGCTTCAAGGCGTTCAGGCGCTTTTCCTCGGCAACTTATTTCATGTTTGGCGGGGGAGGTATCTCAGTCCGGTAATAACTATCGATATTGGCGGGTAACAACGGATGGTTAACGCGTTTGTTTCGTCACGTTTCAAATTAATCCTTCCAGGCATAAAGACTGACTTTCAAGTACTGGCGTTCAACGGTCAGGAGGTGCTTGATCAGCCGTTTTTCATCCAGGTGCAGATGGTCAGCGAAAACCCTTCACTGGACCTGGAGTCACTGCTCCACCAGCCTGCCTACCTGGTTTTTGGCGATGCCAATGAAGGCCTGCACGGGCAGGTTTACGCGATTGGCCGCGATGATCCCGGGCGGCGGCTCACCCGTTATCACCTGACGTTGGCGCCGCATCTCGCCTACCTTGCCCATCGACGCGACCAGCGGATTTTCCAGCAGCGCAGTGTTCCGCAGATCATCGCGGCAGTCCTCGAACACCACGGCATCCTGGCCGACCGCTATGCCTTTGAGTTGGGGCCGGTGGTCTACCCGCCGCGGACGTTCTGCGTGCAATACGCGGAAACCGACCTGCATTTCATCCAGCGGCTGTGTGAAGAGGAGGGCATTCACTACCACTTCCGTCACAGCGAGCACCAGCATGTGCTGGTGTTTGGCGACGACCAGACCGTGTTCCACCGCCTGCCTGCGCAGCGTTATTCAGCTGCCGGCGGGCCGCTGGCCGAGACACGGGTTATCCAGCGTTTCGACGTACGCCTGGCGACCCGCAGCCAGCAAACGGTGCGTCGTGATCATGACTTCGAGCATCCGTCCTTATGTCTGCAAGACAGCGCGGGTTCTGCCTCAGCGCAACCCCTTGAGGACTACCGCTACCCGGCTGGATTTACCGGCCATGCACGGGGGGCTCGCCTGGCTCGCAGGGGGTTGGAGCGCCTTCAGATCGGCGGATATCGGGCATTGGGCAGGAGCGACCAAGCGGTGCTGCGCAGTGGGCATTTTCTTGAGCTGCACGACCATCCGGATCCGGCCTGCAATGATTTATGGTTGATCACTTCGGTCCGTCACGAGGGTTATCAACCGCAGGTGCTGGAGGATGGGACAGGTGAGGTGGATGCATTCAAGGGGTATCGCAACCGTTTCACCGCGACACCCTGGAGTGCGCCGTATCGACCCCCTCTCAAGCACCCCAAGCCGACCATCCACGGCACCCAGACCGCCACGGTGACCGGGCCTGCCGGCGAGGAGGTGCATTGCGATGCATACGGCCGGGTAAAAGTACGGTTTCACTGGGACCGACTGGACAAGAGCGATGACACAAGCAGTTGTTGGGTGCGGGTGGCATCGGGTTGGGCCGGAGACGGGTTTGGCGCAACGATGATCCCGCGGGTGGGTATGGAAGTGCTGGTGACATTCCTGGAGGGCGACCCGGACCAACCATTGATCAACGGTTGCCTGGCCAATGCGTTGCACATGCCGACCTATTCCTTGCCGCAACACAAGACCCGCAGCGTCTTGCGCAGTCGCAGCACCCCGGGCGGAGGCGGCGGCAACGAATTGCACCTGGAAGACCGCCGTGGCAAGGAGCTCATCTACCTTCGTGCCCAGCGGGACCTGGAGCAGCAGGTGGGGCATGACAGTCGCCTGGAAGTGGCCGGTGAGCGGCGTGAAATCATTCGAGGGTTAAGTACGGCGCACCTGGAAAGCGAGGAGCATCGTCACGTCACCGGTGACCGCAAGGTTGTGCTCAAGGCCAGCGATCATCTGGACGTGCAGGGCGACAGCCGGACCTATGTCGGGCAAACCCTGGTGATTGAAGCCGGGCAACAGGTGCATCTCAAGGCCGGCGCCAGCCTGGTGATCGACGCGGGCGTACAACTGAGTTTCAAGGCCGGCGGAGAGCACCTGGTGATCCAGGCAGGCGGCATTTTCAGCAGTCGGCCCATCACCCTCGGTGGAACCCCGTCCGCGACCGGGTCTGCGAACGCCCTGTTGGTTGCGCAGAGCCCGAAAATCTCCGCCACACAGGGCGCCATCATGCACTTGGCCAGGCAACTGGATGCGGACTTCTGCCCGCTATGCGAGGACTGCCGCGAAGGCCTCTGCACTGTCGGCGGGAGGGCCGCCTGATGGAAAACCTTCCAAGCCGATGGATGAGCCAACAGCAACAGGCGGGGCACAGGCTGTGCCTGATGCTTGAGGGGAATAACGCAGCGTGCCAGCCAATGTTGGCGGCACGCGGTTTTCCGGCGTACTGCCACCTCTACGCACAAACCCCACTGGCGGAAATGGCCACGTCTGGCCCCGTGATCCTGTTGCTGGATCAGGTAGGGGAGCCCGCGTTGCTCGATCTTCTGCAAGAACCAGAGATGAATTGGGGCTGGCTGGGCAGCTTGCCAGACGCGGACCTGACGGACATGTCCCGGCATTGGCGCGACCGGCTGCTGGTCGGACCGGAGAATAACCGGACGCTGTACCGCCTTCACGACAATCGTACGTTGGCGCGCGCACTGAACCATCTGGGCCTTGAACACTGGCCAGCATTCCTCGGCCCACTGATCAGTGTGTGCTACTGGCATGAAGGCAGTTGGCACTGCGGTGACAACCCTGCCCCCGGTGACTATCCGGTGCCCGAGCCAGCTCCTTGGCTGAACACGCCCAACCCGAATGCCAGCGCCATCCTGCACGCCAATATCCTGCGTTACCTGCTGGCTGAACACAGTGAAGATCTGGCGGCATTGGTTGAATTCCAAGACCCCAGGGTCTGGCTGACCCAAGTGTTGGAACAGGCTCGCAGTTGGCGATGGAGCCAGCCGGAACAGCTGGAGTTTCTGGTCGTGCGACGGCTGGAAGAGGCCACTCGCAGCAGTGGGATTCGTTGGCAGCCGACGGTTGGAGAAACACCGCAGGATCACTTTGAACGAGTTAAGCAGCAGTGGCTCATGTTGGAGAACAAGGATGAGTAAGCGTGTATGGGGCGTGCTGCTTGCGCTGGCGATGGCGGGACTTTCGGGATGTGCGATGAAGCCGGTTGATCGCTTTACGTTGGAGGTGGATTTACCGGCGGAGTTTAAACTTAAAACTGCCGCCAACTATGGGCCTGCAACAGGTGAGACCTGCACCTTGCCAAGGCGCCGAGGCAAGAGGCCGGAGCGGAAGGTCTTTTTTACCGAGTACAAGCCGGTGGCGAGTCGTGCGAGTTATGAGTTGCCTCTGAGTGAGACGGTACAGGGGTGTCCGTTGGTGCTGCGAAGTGTGGATTTTGATCTTTATGCGAAGTGGGGCAAGCGGGATTCGGACGTTGGGGGGGATATAGGGGGGATTTCCATTCGGGATCTTCTGGAGGGGGATCGGCCAGGAATGCCGGAGTCGGGAGTTAAGGAGCTGTCTTGGCAGTGTCAGTGGTTGTTTCGGACTGCAGGGCGGAAGCACGTAATCATAAAGGTCCTTAAATGTGGATATTTGAGTGACAGTGGGGCGCTATCTAACGCTGGTACGAGAGGTGGTTTGCTGCGAGATGAACTGGGAGGACAAAAGGTACTGATAAAAGTAGGACTCAATCCCGAAGAGCGACCTTACATGGGCGATAACTGGATTCGTTTTCCTGGTGGGTGGAAGCGTTGTCTAGGGACGGATTTTGATGATCTTTATGCGTTCTGTAACGGGAATACTACCGACTTCAAGCCCATCACAATGCCCGATGGGCGTATATGCGACATCTATCCAACTTGTACTGAATAAGGATATCCAGGCATGACGATGGAAGAATGGAAGCACCCTTTTTTTGATGAAAGTATGCCTGCTTGCGCATTGCATGGAGGTTGGCTGAGTTTTTGTCTGGTGGATGAATCAGGTGATGGGAAAGCCTATGGAGGGCTTAGATATGAGGTTGTTGACAGCGCAGGGCAGCGGTACAAAGGCCATTTGAATGGAGAAGGGTTTGCACGGTTGGAGGGGCAGTGTCGCGGTCCTGTCGTGCTGGTTTTAGATGCTCCATATGAGGCGGGGAGGGGCTACTATTCAACATTGCAGCAGCGAGACAGCTATCCATTACCGATCACCGATCTTCAAGTGCGAGCTGAACAAACCCGTTTTTCAAGCGTCGATGGTCGGCGAACTGAAAGCAATCCAGGACGACAGAGCTCAGATCGGTTTTACCAAGTTGAAGTAAGCGATCTGGTTCGCCATATCGCCCATCTTCCCCCCGTGGAAAAAACACCCCACCGCCCCCAGCGCCACGCATTAAAAATGATGGCCGACCTGGGCTTTGGCCCGCCCCAGCCAACCTTATCGGGTATCGTGCTGTTCCCAAGCCAGCATACCGTTCTCGAAGTCCGATCGCTGCGAGCCTTGCGCCCGATGCTCTCCACTGAAGATGAGTTCTGTGCTTTGAACCTGTATCAGTTGGCTTTGTTTGCAGCGTTGAGTTACTGCGATTTTGGGCAGGAACCCTCAAAGAAACCCGTTGATAAAGTCCATTTCCCGCTGGACCCCAGCGTTGGGAATCTGTTTGGCAAGCAACTGTCTGGATACCGTGAAGCCTGGCGAGTTGATCCCGAGCAAACCCGGCGATTTTTCCCTCTTTATGAAGATGTCCCTTATTCCAGGCGCTTCGAAATCCTGCCCTTCGACCCTGAGTTGTACCTGCAAAATCGCCCGGAGTTGGGCGAGAAACAGGAACATCCCGCAAGCTTGCACTTCTTTGATGACGAAAAAGACGGCACTGACACCCAGGCGTTCATCACCCATCACGATGAGGTGATCCTGATTTCAGTGCGCGGAACGTTCAGCACGGCCGACGCACTACGGGATGCAAACGCCCATCAGGTTGCATTCGCCGACGGGGTCGGCAAGGCACACGAAGGTTTCTATCAGGCTTACCGGGCTGTGCGTGACTTCGTACTGCGTTACCTCAGTCAATTTCACATAGGCCAACGAATAGTCATTTGCGGTCATAGCTTGGGCGGCGCAATTGCGTTGTTACTGGCAGAAGCGTTACGTCGTATTCCTGAGCGTAACTACAACATCCTCCTCTACACCTACGGCGCCCCCCGCGCCGCCGATGCCGAGTTCACTGCCGGCGCTTCCACGTTGGTCCACCACCGCATCGTCAACCACAACGACCCGGTCCCTAGCGTCCCGGCCCCTTGGATGAACACCACCGCCAAACTCTGGATCCCCGGTGCCGTCACGCTATTCAGCGCCCCCACGGCCGGGGGCCTGTTGTTCGCCGCCGGCCTGGTGCGTATTGGCGGCAACCCCTACCAACACCACGGCGATCAACAGCACTTCATGCCGATCATGCTCCCGGACGGTACGCATTCGTCCGTGCTGTGGAAGCCGGGCTGCGAGTCCATTGAAGAAGCCGGCCGCAACCGGGCATGGCAAACGCGCGGTGACATGCCCGATCGCGAAGGCCTGATCAAACAGTTGGTGCAATACAAGCAGCATTTCATGACCGCCAGCTACATCCCGGCCGCCTGGGCGACGTTGCGTCGCTGGCAACAAGCGGTGGATAGCAACGGTCCTCTGGTGACCCAACGGGAGTTTGAACTGCTCGACCACGCCCTTGCGACCATGCGCAAGCAACTGCAAGACAAGCGGCGTGAACTGGCTCGACAGCGCCCGGCCAACGACCGTGCCTATGAATACCATGAGCCGCTGAACGCTGAGATCGACCGCCTGCACACCGGTCGCGAACGCCTGCAAACCCTGCGCTGGCGTCGTCTCGACGCGCGTGATGTCTACGGCAGCCATAGCCACTCCTCCAACCTGCAACCCAGTCTCAAGCGCTGGTTCCGCCATCGTGAAAACCAGGCGTTGCCTCAGGTCGCGAGCATCCCTCCCGCTGCGCAGAGTGAGCTGGGGAGGGCACAGCCGCTGGATCTCGACTCAATCGTCTGACCTGGGTGCTTAGACAAACTCTACCTGCGCCGGCTGGCGTTTCATCAACACCTTGCCGTGGCGAATCGAGTACAGCGGCAGCCCTTGGCTGCGAATCACCTCGTAGTCGCTGTCGGCCGAGAGGATCAGCAGGTTGGCTGGGCGCCCGGCTTCTAGGCCGTAACGGTCACCCAGGGCCATGGCCTTGGCGCTGTTGTCGGTCACCAGGTCGAGGGCGCTTTGCAGGTTGCGGTAGCCGAGCATATGGCAGATGTGCAAACCGGCTTCCAGCACGCGCAGGATGTTGCCGTTGCCCAGCGGGTACCAGGGATCGACGATGGAGTCCTGGCCAAAGCATACGTTCATGCCGGCCTCCAGCAGCTCGTTGACCCGGGTGACACCACGGCGTTTCGGGAAGCTGTCGAAGCGACCCTGCAGGTGGATGCTTTCGGTGGGACAAGAGACGAAGCTGATCCCGGAGTGCCCCAGCAGGCGGAACAGTTTGGCGCAGTAGGCATTGTCGTAGGAACCCATGGCCGTGGTGTGGCTGGCGGTGACGCGGGCCCCCATGTCGCGGCTGCGGGCTTCTTCGGCAAGTACTTCGAGGAAGCGTGAGTGCGGGTCGTCGGTCTCGTCGCAGTGCACATCCACCAGGCAGCCGGTGCGTTCGGCCAGGTCCATCAGGAACTTCACCGAACTCACGCCTTGGTCGCGGGTGTATTCAAAGTGGGGGATGCCGCCGATCACATCGGCGCCCAGGTGAATAGCTTCTTCCATCAGTTCGCGGCCGTTGCGGTATGACTCGATGCCTTCCTGGGGAAATGCGACGATTTGCAGGTCGATCAGGTGCGTGCTTTCTTCGCGCACTTGCAGCATGGCCTTGAGCGCCGTGAGGTCGGGGTCGGTGACATCGACATGGGTGCGTACATGCTGGATGCCGTGGGCGGCGAGGGACTGGATGGTTTTTTTGGCGCGGGTCCTGGTGTCTTCCTCGGTGATGGTGGCCTTGCGTTCACCCCAGCACTCGATGCCTTCGAACAGGGTGCCGCTCATGTTCCAGCGTGGTTCGCCGGCGGTGAGGGTGGCATCGAGGTGAATGTGCGGTTCGACGAAGGGCGGTATCACCAGGTTGCCGGCTGCGTCCAGGTCATTGGGCCCCACTGCCGGCGCTGTTGTGTGTGGGGTGATGCTGGCGATCCGGCCGTGTTCCAGGTGCAGATCATGCAGGCCTTCACGGTTGCGCAGGCGGGCGTTGATGATGTGCATGGGCAAGTTCCTCTTGGCTAAAAACAATCAGGCAGACAGCCGCCAGATCATCAGGGCGATGCCGATGTCCAGGCGGTCATAAGCGTTATCCAGTGTCAGACCGCACAGGGCTTCGATGCGCTGGACACGGTGTGTCAGGGTATTGCGGTGCAAGGCCAGGCGCTGGGCGGCAGCCACAAGGTTACCATTCTCGTGAAACCAGGCTTCCAGGGTCGGCATCAGGCTGGGCCCGTGGTGCAGGTCGTGACGCAGCAGCGGGCCCAGGCGTTCATTGAGGAACTGGTCGAGCAGGGCGCGATCACGCACACCGCTGAGCAGCTTGAGCACGCCCAGTTCGTCATACACGCACAGCCCGGCACGCTCGCTGAAGCGTCGTGCCGCCACCAATGCCTGGCGTGCTTCGTCCTGCGCCTGGGCCAGGCGCGCGGGTGGGTGTGCAGCGGCGCTCAGGCCGATAAACAATTTCAGCGGCGCCAGGCGCAGGTTGAGCGGGTTCAGCCAGTTGGCCAGTTGCTGGCGGTTGGCCAAGGCCGTGACGGCATCCGGTGCCGGCAGCAGCAGGGTCCATTGTCCGGCGCGCCCCAGTACCGGCAGTACCGCCGATAATTGACGCAAGCGCCGACTGATACCGTCGTGTTGCCGCGCCAGCTGTGCCTCCACCTGTGCCGCGTCACCCTGGGCAAACAGCAACTCACTGCCTTCCAATTGCAGTTGGGCGACCTGCCAATGCCCGGCCAGTGGCATATTCAATTGCACGGCCCGATGCAGCAGCAAATCCAGGGATTGATAATCCCCGCTCAGCAAGCGCTCCAGCACGTCGTGCCGCGAGCGTCCCAGTTGCTCGGACTGGATCAGCGCCGAACCAATCGCCTGGGTCACCAGTACCATTTTCAGCGAGTAGGGCTGTTCGATCAGCGGCATGCCGGCGGTTTCGGCGGCGTCGAGCAAGCGCTGGGGAATTGCCTGGATATACGCCGCTCCCGTCAGGATCACCAACCCGGCCACTTGGCGCTGGCAGGCTTCGTCCAGCAGTTGCAGGAGGTTGGCCTCATCCCGTGGGTGGTTGATGCCGGTGACGAACACCAATTCACCGCCCAGCACCCACTCGGCGATCCCGCTGTTTTCCGCCACATAAGGCCAACGCACGACGTTATCCAGGGCGGCAGCGCCGGCGCGCAGGCGCATGGATTCCAGCCCCGGCAACGCCAGTACATCCGCAATGGTCAGGCTCATACCCGGGCATCAGCCAAAGGCACGCGCAGCACGGCGGTGAGCGCGACGTAGGTCAGCGACGCGGCAGCGATGCCCACCAACGGCGCGACCCACGGCGAGTTGAACGCCAGCACGGTACCCACTGCGTACGCCACCAGCCCGGCCCAGTTGAAGGCTGGCAGGCGCGCATCCGCCAGGCGCGGGTAGTGGCCGCGCCAGCGGTAGAAGAAGTCCGCCATGATCACCCCGCCAATCGGCGGAATCACCGTGCCCAGCAGGATCAGGTACGGCACCAGCATGTCGTACATACCCAGCAACGCCAGCAAGGTGCCGATCACCGCACCCGCCAAGGTCACGGTTTTGCGCCGCTTGGTGCGCAGCAGGTTGCAGCCGGCCACGGCGAAGTTGTAGATGGTGTTGTCCTGGGTGCTCCAGATATTGAGCAGTAACATGGCCATTGCCGCCATGGCAAAGCCTTGCAGCAGCAACACTTCGACCACGTCGGGCTGTTGGTAGACGATCGCGCCATAGGCGCCGATCAGCACCATCAAACCATTGCCGATAAAGAACCCGATCAGGCTGGCCAGCACCGCGACCTTGGCCGAGCGGGAAAACCGCGTCCAGTTGGTGGCCTGGGTGGCGCCGCTGACGAACGTGCCGAACACCAGGGTGATCGCCGTGGACAAATCCAGCTCGCCGGTCGGCACCACCGCCAGCAGCCCATCCAGCCCGCCGACTTTCACCGTGGCGACCCACATCGACAGCAACAGCAACAGGCCCATGGCTGGCACCGCGATGTAGGAAAGAATCTCCAGCCCGCGATAGCCCACGTAGGCCGTGGCGCAAAACACCAGGCCGAACAGCACCATCAACGCCAGCACGCTGCCCTGGCTCAGCTCGAAATACTTGCCCAGCACCACGGCCGCCGTGGCGGTGCCCCAGGCGTACCAGCCGATCTGGGTGAACCCGAGGATCAAGTCACTGAGCTTGCTGCCCACCTCGCCAAAGCAGAAGCGGCCCATCAACACCGAGTTCAACCCGCTCTTGAACGCGATGTAACCCAGGCCTGCGGCGTAGATACCCAACAGCAGGTTACCCAAGGCCACCACGCCGAGCATCTCGGTGAAACTGAACGCCACCCCGAGCTTGCCGCCGGCAAACATGGTCGCGGTAAAAAAGGTAAAGCCCAGCAGCACCATGGCGGTCGACGCCAGGCCTTTGCGCGCATGCATGGGGACTTCGCTTAAGGGGTAATCGTTGCCCGGTTCTTGCTGCGTCATGTGCGTGCTCCCTGAATGAGTGACGCAGGCCTGTTGCACCGGGCGTGCCAAATCACCGGCAGTGACAGGCGCACGGTTGTCGCTGTGCACTGTGCACAGTATTTATAGCCAAACAGGCGGTGAACGCAGGCGGGAGTGTTCGTTGTGCCCAGTCGGGCACGAAAGCGGTGCAGCAGTGATACAAATTGGATCAGTCGAACAGCGTCTGCGTGGTCTCGCCGCGATGAAAGGCGAACGCCGCCTCCAGATCACTTTCGATGGTGCGCCCCCGGGACAGCGGCGGCAGCCCGTCCAGGCTGAAAAAGCCCACCTCGGTGGTCTCGGACCCGGCCACCGGCGCCAGTTGATCCACCCGTTCACACAGGAAATACAACTTGTAGAAATCCCGCACATCCGGCCGGTACAGCCCCTTGGCCTTGTGGGTGACGCTATACAGTGCCCGCGCAGTAACGCTCAGCCCGGCTTCCTCGCGAATTTCCTTGATGATGTTTTCCGCCGCCGACAACCCGATATCGGCATAACCACCGGGCAGCGCCCAGCAACCGTCGGTGGCCTCGCGCACCAGCAGAATCCGCTCACCCTCGATCACCGCGCCACGTACGTCGATCATCGGCGTCGAATAGCGCTGGGCGAAATCCGACACCAGCCCGGTGATGCGCTCCAGCGGCACGTTGCCCAGTTGTGCCAGCATGCTGTGGGCAATCTCGGCGATTTCTTCCAGGCGTTCGCGCTCGAAATCATCGGTGCAAAAGTGCAGCCCCGTGGAGGCCAATGCTTGCAAGCGTTTGGCCTGGGCCAGCCAGGTAGTTTCCATGGACATCTCCTCGGTCGCGAAGAAGGGCAAGGGTGGAAGGGTGCTACGGGAGGCACAAAAAAACCACCGCAAGGGTGGTTTTTTAACAGCGCAGGTTTACTCGCCGCGATAGATGCAGCCACTGGTGCAGGTCTCGTGGATGCGGATCGCACTGAGCTCCGGCAGCAGCGGCTTGAGTTCAGTCCAGATCCACTTGGCCAGCACTTCGCTGGTGGGGTTTTCCAGGCCTGGGATGTCATTGAGGTAGTTGTGGTCGAGGCGTTCGTAGAGCGGCTTGAAAATCGCCTTGATCTCCGAGAAGTCACGAATCCAGCCGGTATGGGGATCCAGGTCGCCGCTCAGGTGGATCGCCACCTTGAACGAATGCCCATGCAGGCGCCCGCACTTGTGGCCTTCCGGTACGTGGGGCAGGCGGTGGGCGGACTCGAAGGTAAACTCTTTGAAGATTTCCACAGTATTTTCAGCTCGGTCAGGTATCTGGCAGGCGGCGAGTTTAACAGCTTGATCCCATGCCGCGCATACCGCTGGGTCAAAGCGCCTGCAAGCGCTCGCCCAGGCCACCGTTATCGGCCAGTTGCAGAAACTCATCCCCCAGCCGCCGGCTCTCGCTCATCGCGGTTTGCCAGTACTTGTTGCGGCTCGGGTCGTCGCCCATGAAGCGCTTGAAGTCGCTGCGGTCCGGCAGTTTGCCGTGGGGCAGGCGGGCCAGGTAGTCCCTGGACGGCGCCAGCAGCAACACATCCTGCAAGCCTTGTGGGTTGCTGCGCCGCCATGGCAGGCCCTTGTCGAACCAGCCGGGGATGACCCGGTCGGTGAAGTGCGGGTACAGCACGATGTCGTCGCCGTGGTAGGGCAGGTCGAGGTGGTAGTCCAGCAGGCCGCCGTCGCGGTAAGTGCCGGTGCCGGCTCCGGGCAGGTCGCGCACGCCTTGCATCACCATGGGGATCGACCCGGACGCCAGCAGCGCCTGGCGCAGGTTACCCATGTCCAGCTCAAGAAAGCGCGATGGAAAATCCTTCAGCGGGTGCACCGGCGGTGCCTGGCGCGGGTCGTGGATGATCAGCCGCTCGAAATGCCGCGCCAGCCGCGCACGGCCGCGCAGGTTGTCGGCAATCACCGATGACAGGCCCAAACCCAGGCGCCCACGGTGGTCATCGGCGAGCAGGCCGTGGCTCTTGACCACCATGATGTTCAGCCGGTAGTCGGGGTTGTCCAGCACCCGTGCATCGCGGCCGGCCAGCAGGTCGTCGAGCATGCGCTGGCAGCTGCGGCTGACTTCGGCCATGGTCACGCCTTTGGCAAAGCGTTGTTCGTTGTACAGGCGGCCGAGGTCCAGCAGGCCTTGCACCGGGTCGGGCAGGCAGGCGCTGGCAAACCGCCAGGAACCGATCGATGCGCCGATCAACGCCCGCTCCCGCGGTGCGCGCGGCAGCCAGTCGCCGAACAGCGCCAGGTCCAGGCCCTGGATCCCCAGCGCCTTGGGGCCGCCGGCCGCACCGGGAAGGATGCCGACATCCGCAGGCTTGAGACCCTGTTCGCGAATGTGCGCAAAGGCGCGTTTGCCGGCCTTGAGGGTCAGGGCGGGGAACTTGATATGGATGGCTGTCATACCGGTCTCTGTTGAAGCGAGGTGTAGGCGCAAGCGTGCTCGCGAAAAACGTTAACGATACCGCGTGAGTCCTGAATAAACATCGTAGCCCGTCGCGCCTGCTGGAAATTGCCATGGTGGCAATTCAGTTTCAGTTAAGTTGCAGCCGCTACCGTGGCCGGCGTAGGAAAAACATCGTGTAACGGAGACTCATCATGAAACGCCTCACTGCTCTGGTCGCCGCCGCTATCATCGCCTCCACGGCGACTCAGGCCGGAGCCGTGGACCCCGACAAACCACTGATCGTGCCCGCCACTGTTACAATTGTCGCTTTCGACCAGCTCGAAGCCACAGCCCAGGCCCTGCACCCCGGTTCAACGCTGTTGGACACCGACCTGGACGAGGCTTACGGCAAGTATGTCTATGAAGTCGAACTGCAAGATGCCGACGGCATTGAATGGGAGGTCGAATTGGACGCGCTTACCGGGCAGGTTCTCAAGAATCATCAGGATACGTAATGAAGGTAAATTTACGCGCCGGCAGTCGAGTGGCGTTGGTGCTGGTGGTGTTCTGCTCAGGCTTGCAGGCCCGCGACCTTAACCAGGACGAAGCCTTGGCGCTGCGCCAGCAGGGGGTGATCCTGCCTCTGGAGCAACTGTTGCAGCAGGCCATGGCGCGGTATCCCGGCTCGCGCCTGCTGGAAGCCGAGCTTGAGAAAAAGCACGGCCAATATGCCTACGAAGTGGAACTGGTGACCACCGACGGCGTGGTGCGCGAGATCAAACTCGACGCCACCAACGGTGTACTGATCAAAGATGAGGAAGACTGATGCGCCTGCTCCTGGTGGAAGACAACGTACCCCTGGCCGATGAACTGCTGGCCGGCCTGCAGCGCCAGGGTTATGCCGTCGACTGGCTGGCCGACGGCCGTGACGCCGCGTATCAGGGCCGCAGCGAACCCTATGACCTGATCATCCTCGACCTCGGCCTGCCCGGTTTGCCCGGCCTTGAGGTGCTGGCGCAATGGCGCGCCGCCGCGCTGACCACCCCGGTGTTGATCCTCACCGCCCGCGATTCCTGGGCCGAGCGCATCGAAGGGCTCAAGGCCGGTGCCGACGATTACCTGAGCAAACCGTTTCACCCCGAAGAGCTGCACCTGCGCATCCAGGCGCTGTTGCGCCGCTCCCACGGGCAGGCCAACCAACCCACCTTGCAAGCTGCCGGCCTGCACCTGGACGAAGGCCGCCAGTGCGTGCTGCGCGATGGCGACGAGATCCAACTGACCGCCGCAGAATTTCGCCTGTTGCGCTACTTCATGCTGCACCCCGAACAGATCCTCTCGAAAAGCCACCTGGCCGAGCACCTGTACGACGGCGAGACCGAGCGCGACTCCAACGTGCTGGAAGTGCACGTCAACCACCTGCGCCGCAAACTCGGCCGCAGCGTGATCGAAACCCGGCGCGGCCAGGGTTACCGCTTTGGCGCCAGCCCTGCATGAAGTCGATTCAGCGCCGCCTGAGCCTGGGCCTGATCAGCGTGATGGTGATCGTCGGCGTGGTACTGGCGCAAACCAGCCTGTGGTTGTTCGAGGCCGGTTTGCAACGCTACCTGGAAGCGGGGTTGCGCAACGATGCCGAGAACCTGCTGGTCGCCCTGGTACGCGGGCCCAACGGTGTGCAACTGGATGAGCAGCGCCTGTCGCCGGCCTACCAGCGGCCGTTTTCCGGGCATTATTTCCGTATCGATTTTGCCGACACTCACTGGCGCTCCCGTTCGCTGTGGGACCAGGAATTGCCCCGACTGCCCGAGGCCGGGCTCAAGGGCAACCTGCAATTGGGGCCCGAAGGCCAGCAATTGCTGGTGCTGCGTTCGGACTACAAGCGCTTTGGCCAATCGATTTCCATCAGCGTGGCCCAGGACTACACCCCGGTGCGGGAAAGTTTTCGCCTGATGCGTCGGATCGGCCTGGTGCTGGGGCTGGCGGCACTGCTGCTGGTGTTGTTTTTGCAGCGAGTCACCGTACGTCGCGCCTTGCGCCCGCTGGAAAACGCGCGTAACCAGATCGCCCAACTGCAACAAGGCCAACGCTCGCAACTCGACACCCAGGTGCCGCTGGAACTGGAACCACTGGTCGCCCAGATCAACCACCTGCTGGCCCACACCGAAGACAGTCTCAAACGTTCGCGCAATGCCCTCGGCAACCTTGGGCATGCGCTGAAAACCCCGCTGGCGGTGCTGTTGAGCGCCGCCTCGAGCGAGGCGCTCAAGGATCACCCCGAACTGAGCAAACTGCTGCGCGAACAATTGGAGCAGGTGCAACAACGCCTCAACCGTGAACTCAATCGCGCCCGGCTGGCCGGCGACACCCTGCCGGGTGCCTTGTTCGACTGTGAACAAGAACTGCCCGGCCTGCTCGCCACGTTGAACATGATCCATGGCGAACACCTGGACCTCAGTTACCACGTCGCGCCGGGTCTGCAACTGCCCTGGGACCGCGAAGACCTGCTGGAGCTGCTCGGCAACCTGCTGGACAACGCCTGCAAATGGGCGGATGCGGAGGTGCGCGTGAGCGTCAGCGAGACGCCGCATGCTTACCTGCTGGCGGTGGAAGATGACGGTCCCGGGATTCCCGAGGCCCAGCGTGACCAGGTCTTCAGCCGCGGTGCACGCCTGGACGAACAGATCGACGGCCATGGCCTGGGGCTGGGGATCGTGCGCGACATTGTCGAGGTGTGGGGCGGGATGTTGCAGTTGCAGGAGAGCGAGCTGGGCGGGCTCAAGGCACTGATCGAATTGCCACGCCGCCAGATCTGAAAACACCCCCGTAGATACCGTCTTATCCAACACCGCGCAAATCCGCAGCTGCCGAGCGCAAGCGAGGCTGCGTCAGGCGCGCTGCCGATTCAAGCTCGAGCCGCGGCCGACGCAGCCTCGCCAAGGCTCGGCAGCTGCTACGGATGTGTGTGGTGTTGGATAAGACGGTATCCACGCGTGGGAGCGATCACTCAGACGCGGAACTGGTCCATCAACCCCTGCTGCTGATTGGCCAGGCTGTTCAACGCCTGGCTCACCCGCGCCGACTCATTGGCCTGTTCCGACAACGACTCGGTCACATCGCGAATGGTCGCCACATTGTGGTTGATCTCTTCGGCCACCGCGCTTTGTTCTTCGGCAGCACTGGCGATTTGCAGGTTCATGTCGCTGATCACCGTGACCGCATCGCCGATCTGGCGCAGGGCGGTAACGGCCTCGCCGACCTGTTCGACACTGCCCTGGGCCTGGCGATAGCTGTTGCCCATGGAGCCGACGACCTCTTCGGTACCGCTCTGCAATTGCTCGATCACCAGGCGGGTTTCCTCCACCGACTCCTGGGTCCGCCGTGCCAGGTTGCGTACCTCGTCGGCGACCACGGCAAACCCCCGGCCGGCCTCACCGGCGCGGGCGGCTTCGATTGCCGCGTTGAGCGCCAGCAGGTTGGTTTGCTCGGCGATGCCGCGAATCACTTCGAGCACGGAGCCGATCTTCTCACTGTTGGCAGACAGGCCTTCGACCTGGGCCATGGCGGTGCTCATATCGGCCGCCAGTTGGCCGATGTTGGTGGTGGTGCGGTCGATCACTGTCAGGCCGTCGCGGGTAGCCTGGTCGGCATCCCGCGCGGCCTGGGCCGCCTGGGCGGCGCTGCGGGCCACGTCCTGGGCTGTGGCGCTCATTTCGTGGGAGGCGGTGGCCACCTGGTCGACCTGGCGGTACTGCTGCTCCATGCCGGCGCTGGTTTGCGTCGCAATCGCGGCGGACTGGTCGGCGGTGCCACGGGCGTCCTGCACCGAGCGTTTGACTTCGGCAATGATGGGTTGCAGCTTGTCGAGGAAACGGTTGAACCAGCCGGCGAGCTGGCCCAGTTCGTCCTGTTTGTCATACGCCAGGCGGCGGGTCAGGTCGCCTTCGCCGCTGGCGATGTCTTCAAGCATATGGGCCACGCCGAGGATCGGTCGGGTCACGCTGCGGGCCATCAGCCAGACCAGGATCAGGCCGATCACGGCAGCCAGCAGGCCCAAGCCCAGTTCCAGCAGGGTGCCGCGGGTATTATCGGCGTCCATCTGGGTCTTCAGTGCTTCAGCCGGCCCCACCAGGACTTTTTCCGGTACATCCAGCAACACCCCCCATGGCTTGCCGTCGGGAATCGGCGCGAACGGCGCCAGCACCTTGAGTTGATGGTCGGTGCGCAGACTGCGGGTCTGTGTCCCGCCGGCCAGGGCGCTGATCAATTGCGCGCCGCTTTGCGTATCGACCTGATCCAGGCGTTTGCTCAACTGGCTGGCGTCCGCGCTGTAGCCGGCAAGCAAACCGGTGGGGCTGAGGATACTGACCTGGGTCTGGCCGTCATACAGCTTCTGGCTGGCCTGCTGGCTCACGGCCTGCAGGCTGTTGAGGTTGATGTCCACCGACAGCGAAGCGATCACCTTGCCATTGACCGTCAACGGAAACACGATGCTGGTCATCAGCACGTTTTGCCCGTCGATCACATAAAAGTACGGTTCGATCACACACGGCTTGAGGGTGCTGCGCGGGCAGGTGAACCAGGCGTTGGCCGGTTCGCCGCTGGGACCGACGCGGGTGTCGGACATGTCGCTTTCCGGCAGTGCCATCGATGTCAGCGTGCCCGGCGTCGGCTGCGACCAGTACAGGGCGAAGCGGCCCTTGTCGTTGCTGCCCAGTTCGGCCTGGTCGGCAAACAACTCATCCTTGCCATCCAGCGCATTGGCTTCGAATACCAGGGACAGCCCCAGCAGTTCCGGGTTGGCCTGCAGGGCGGCCTTGACCTGGCGGGTCAGGTCTTCGCGGGTGTCGAAGGCGTCGAGGAAGCGTTTTTCGGCTTGCTCACGCAGGAACAGGACCTGGCGGGAAAACCCGTGCCCATATTGATAGGCGTCCATGAATTGCCGGCGGATGCCCGCGGCCTGCACCTCACCTTGGGCCTCGATGCGAGCCTGGGCCGCTTCATCGAGCATCTGCATGCTGGAAGCCTTGACCTGCTCGGAACTCTGCGCCATGCGGTACAACGACAAACCCACCAGCAGGGTCACGATCCCCAGCAGGCACAGGCCGGCGAGCAGGGTGATTTTCCATTGAATGGAGAGCTGTCTGAGGGACATCGGTACATCCTTACCTGAAAACACATAGAGCACGGTTATCGGCCGATCTGGAATTTTCTTTATTCAAACGATCAATTTAAACCTGAAAGCGGCGTCGCTTTTTGACATGGGGCGCGACCTGCTGCACAGTGCGCGTCCTCTAATAAGACCTCCTTCAAGCCTGCACGCCGGCTGCCATCCGATGGCCGCCCGGGCGCGGGCATGCCTGTTTTGTATGTTTCTGCTTGAGGTAACCATGATTAACGCAGTCATCGCCGCGGTCGGCACCATGCTGGTGCTCAGCCTGTCCCGCGTGCATGTGGTCATCGCCATTATTGTCGGCGCCCTGGTGGGCGGCCTGACCGGTGGCCTGGGCATCGAGGCCACGCTCAAGGCGTTCAACGGTGGCTTGGGAGGGGGGGCGACCGTGGCCTTGTCCTACGCCTTGCTCGGCGCTTTCGCCGTGGCGATTGCCAAGTCCGGCCTGGCCCACGCCCTGGCGGACAGGGCCTTGCTGCTGGTCGACCGTCAGCAAGCCAGCGGCGGCAACCACGTCAAATGGCTGCTGATCGGCCTGCTGTGGGTGGTCGCGATTGCGTCGCAGAACATCCTGCCGATCCATATCGCGTTTATCCCGTTGCTGGTGCCGCCCCTGTTGTATGTGCTGACCAAATTGCAGTTGGACCGCCGCCTGATCGCCTGCGTGATGACCTTCGGCCTGATCACGCCGTACATGTTCCTGCCGGTGGGCTTCGGCAATATCTTCCTCAACCAGATCCTGCTGGCCAACGTGGCCAAGAGCGGCGTGGACATCAGCCAGGTCAACGTCACCCACGCCATGAGCCTGCCGGCGCTGGGCATGGTGGTCGGGCTGCTGGTGGCGGTGTTTATCAGCTACCGCAAGAAGCGCGTGTATGACCTGGAGAAAATCGAGCGGGTCGAGCAAGTGGCGGTGCAGTACAACCCGCTGACCCTGGCGGTGGCGGGCCTGGCGATTGCCTCGGCGTTCATCATCCAGTTGTGGCTGGACTCTATGATTATCGGCGCCTTGGCCGGGTTCCTGATCTTCTCGGTCTCGGGCATCGTGCGCTGGCGCGACACCGACGACCTGTTTACCGAAGGCATGAAGATGATGGCGATGATCGGCTTCATCATGATCGCCTCGTCAGGCTTTGCCGAAGTGCTCAAGGCTACCGGCGACGTACGCTCGCTGGTGGAAACCTCGGCGGCGTTCATCGGCCATAGCCGTGGGGTGGGGGCGTTGTTGATGTTGCTGGTGGGGCTGCTGGTGACCATGGGCATCGGCTCGTCGTTTTCCACAGTACCGATCCTGGCGGCGATTTTCGTGCCGCTGTGTGTGCAACTGGGCTTCAGCCCGCTGGCCATCGTGTGCATCGTCGGCACCGCCGGGGCGCTGGGTGATGCCGGTTCGCCCGCCTCGGACTCCACCCTGGGCCCGACCTCCGGCCTGAATATCGACGGCCAGCATCACCATATCTGGGACACCGTGGTGCCGACGTTCCTGCACTACAACCTCCCATTGCTGGCGTTTGGCTGGTTGGCGGCGATGACGCTCTGATCTACAGATTCACCGGCGCTGGCCGATAACCTCTCAAGTCGCCCAATAAGAGAGAAAAGCCATGCGTCTGAGCCTGAAGGCCAAAGTCCTGTCCCTCGCCGTTGTGCCGGTGTTGCTGTTCGCCGTGGTCATCAGCCTGACCACCGTGTGGATACTCCAGGGCCAGGCGCGCAATGAGGTGGATGAAACCCGCCAGCGCCTGCTCAACAACGCCAAGGCCACCCTGCAAAGTTATGTGGAAGTGGCCATGACCACCATCAAGCCGCTCTATGACGCGGCCGCCCCCGGCGATACGGCGGCGCGGGCCGAGGTGGTCAAGCTGCTGTCCAACACCAGCTACGGCAAGGACGGTTACTTCTTCGGCTACGACTCCGAGACCATCCGCCTGTTCAAGGGCAACAGCCCCGACGGCGTGGGCAAGAGCTTCAAGGACAACCGTGATCCCAACGGTGTCTACGTCAACCGCGACCTGGTCAAGGTCGGCAAGGACGGCACCCACTACCTGCAATACAGCTCGACCCAGCCCGGCCAGACCGAACTGGTGCCCAAGATGGGCTACACCGAATACCTGCCCAAGTGGGACATGGTCATCGGTACCTCGGTGAACCTGGATGGCATCGAAGCCCAGGTGGCGGTGGTCGAAGCCAAAGTGAAAACGCGCATGGAAGGCGTGCTGCTGAGCATCCTCGGCGTGGCCGTGGTGGTGTTGCTGGTGATCGCCGCTGCCGGCATGCTGCTGGCCAACACCATTTTGCGCCCGCTGCATTTGATGAAAGCCAACCTCGACGACATTGCTGCCGGCGAAGGCGATTTGACCCGCCGCCTGGCCATCACCAGCCAGGACGAGCTGGGCGACCTGGCTGGTGCGTTCAACCGCTTTGTCGACAAGATCCATGGCCTGGTGCGCCAGATCACCGAGATGACCACCCAACTCACCGGCCTGGTCAGCCAGGTGTCCGACCAGGCCCAGCGTTCTGAGCAGGCCATGGAACGCCAGCGTCACGAGACCGACCAGGTGGCCACCGCCATCAATCAGATGTCCTCCGCAGCGCAAGAAGTGGCGCGCAGTGCCCAGGGCGCCTCCGTGGCCGCGCAACAGACCGACGCCGAAGGCCAGGCCGCCAAGCGCGTGGTGGACGGCAGCATCGCGCAGATCCATGCGCTGGTGAATGACATCCGCAGCAGCGGTGTGTCCCTCGACAGCCTGCAGCAGGACGTGTCGTCGATTGTCAGCGTGCTCGGCGTGATCCGCTCGATTGCCGAACAAACCAACCTGCTGGCCCTCAACGCGGCGATCGAGGCCGCGCGGGCAGGGGAGGCCGGGCGCGGTTTTGCCGTGGTCGCCGACGAGGTGCGCGCCCTGGCCAGCCGCACGCAAACCAGCACCCAGGAAATCCAGGGCATGATCGACCGCCTGCAAAAAGGCACCGAGGCGGCCGTAGATGCCATGCGCCGCTCCAGCGATGCCGGCGACGGCACCTCGGCCAAGGCCAACGAAGCCGGGGCGTCCCTGGACACCATGGCCCAGTTGATCGGCACCATCAACTCGATGAACGCGCAGATTGCCAGCGCTGCCGAAGAACAGACCGCCGTCGCCGAAGAGATCAACCGCAGCGTGCATCAGATTGCCGTGGCGGTGGACAGCGTGGCCGATGAAACCCAGTTGGGCGCCCAGACCTCGCGCAGTCTGGCGGACCTGGGCCAGCGGTTGGGGCAGTTGGTGGGGCAGTTCAGGATCTAGAGATCGCGCATCAACAACCCAAAGCGCAGATCCACCTGCGCTGGCAGGGGCACATACACCGTGTGCCCATCCCCCGGCGCCACTTCGATGGCTTCACCCTTGGCGTTGTGCAGACTGGACAGGTCAAAGTGAAAGTTGCCGGCGGGGGTCATCAATTCCAGATGATTGCCGACGGCAAAGCGGTTCTTCACCTTGACCTCGGCCAACTCGCCGCGGCGCTCGCCGGTCAATTCGCCAACAAACTGCTGGCGCTCGGACACTGAGCTGCCGTTCTGGTAATTCTGGTATTCGTCGTGCACGTGGCGGCGCAGGAAACCTTCGGTGTAGCCGCGTTGGGCCAGGGATTCCAGGTCGGTCATCAAGTTGCGGTCAAACGCACGGCCGGCCACGGCATCATCGATTGCCTGGCGGTACACCTGGGTCGTGCGGGCGCAGTAGAAATGCGATTTGGTGCGGCCTTCGATCTTCAGCGAATGCACGCCCATGTGGGTCAGGCGCTCCACATGCTGCACGGCGCGCAGGTCCTTGGCGTTCATGATGTAGGTGCCGTGTTCATCCTCGAAGGCGGGCATCTGTTCGTCGGGGCGGTTGGCTTCCTGCAGCAGGAACACCTGGTCGGTGGGCGCGCCGATCCCCAGTGTGGGTTCCGGTTGATACACCTGGACAATATCGCCCGTGGCGTTTTCCACCGCCGGGGTGGCCTGGTATTTCCAGCGGCAGGCATTGGTGCAGGTGCCCTGGTTGGCATCACGTTTGTTCATGTAGCCCGAGAGCAGGCAGCGCCCGGAATAGGCCATGCACAAGGCACCGTGGACAAACACTTCCAGCTCCATGGCCGGCACCTGCTGGCGAATCTCGCCGATTTCTTCCAGGGACAGCTCCCGTGACAGGATCACCCGGCAAATCCCTTGCTGCTGCCAGAACTCCACGCTGGCCCAGTTCACCGTATTGGCCTGCACCGACAGATGGATCGGCATCATCGGGAAGTGTCGGCGCACCAGCATGATCAGGCCCGGGTCGGACATGATCAGCGCATCCGGGCCCATGGCGATCACCGGGGCGAGGTCCTTGAGGAAGGTCTTGAGCTTGGCATTGTGTGGCGCGATGTTCACCACCACGTAGAACCGCTTGCCCAGCGCGTGGGCTTCCTGGATGCCGAGCGCCAGGTTGGCGTGGTCGAACTCGTTGTTGCGCACCCGCAGGCTGTAGCGCGGCTGGCCGGCGTAGACTGCATCGGCGCCGTAGGCGAAGGCGTAGCGCATGTTTTTCAGGGTGCCGGCGGGGGCGAGCAGTTCGGGGGCAAGGACGAGAGGCATGGGGATCGGATCGCAAAAGGCCGCGAGCGTAGCCCAACATGTGCCGGGCTTTATTGATCTGGGTCTACGCTTACCGCAACAAAGATGGCACTCCCGGGATTTGCGGTGGACTAAGCAGCTGGACGCACACGCGCGGCCTGCTTTTCTGACATGGATCGGACATGAATCAAACCAACCTGCAATTCAAGACCCTGCTGCTGCTGCTGGCCCTGGTGACCGTCGCCTTTATCTGGATATTGCTGCCGTTCTACGGTGCAGTGTTCTGGGCGGTGATCCTCGGCATCATCTTTGCGCCGATGCAGCGTCGCCTGCAGCAGCGCTTCGGCTGGAACCGCAACCTGACGTCCCTGGCCACCTTGATGGTGTGCCTGGTGATCGCGATCCTGCCGGTGATCATTACCAGCGCATTGCTGGTGCAAGAGGGCGCCACGCTGTACAAAAACGTCGAGAGCGGCAAGCTGGACGTGGCCGGCTATATCGAGCAGTTCAAGAACTTCCTGCCGCCGTACTTCCAGCACCTGCTGGACCGCTTCGGCATGGGCAACCTGGAAGGGCTGCGCGAGAAGATCGTCAAGAGCGCCATGCAGGGCAGCCAGTTCTTTGCGACCCAGGCGTTCAGCTTCGGTCAGGGCACGTTTGATTTCCTGGTGAGTTTTTTCATCATGCTGTATCTGCTGTTTTTCCTGCTGCGGGACGGCCCGGAACTGGTGCGCAAGGTCCGCACGGCGGTGCCGCTGGCCGAGCCGCAGAAGCGTCGGTTGCAGCTCAAGTTCAATCGGGTGGTGCGCGCCACGGTCAAGGGCAACGTGCTGGTGGCCGTGACCCAGGGGGCGCTGGGTGGTTTGATCTTCTGGTTCCTGGACATTCCCAGTGCGTTGCTGTGGGCGGTGTTGATGGCGTTTCTGTCACTGCTGCCGGCCGTGGGCGCGGGCATTGTGTGGGGGCCGGTGGCCGCCTACTTCCTGTTGAGCGGTTCGATCTGGCAGGGTGTGGTGCTGGGCCTGTTCGGCGTGTTTGTGATCGGCCTGGTGGACAACGTATTACGCCCGATCCTGGTGGGCAAGGACACCAAGATGCCGGACTACCTGATCCTGATCTCGACCCTGGGCGGCCTGTCGGTATTCGGCCTCAACGGATTTGTGATCGGGCCGCTGGTGGCGGCGTTGTTCATGTCCAGTTGGGCGTTGTTTGTCGAAAGCAAGCCGCGGGTCAAGTTGCCGTTGCCGTAGAGGGGCAGCTTCAAGCTTCAAGCTTCAAGTTTGTAGCTTGTAGCTTGTAACTGCTTCTCCGCTGCGTCTTTAGTCGTCAGCGGGCCGCTGATGGCTTCGCCGTCGCGCACCACGTACCAGCAAGCCAATAAACCCAGCTCTCGAAGCGGGGCAGGGACGGCGCTGCCGATGACGGACATGATTTGAACAGTGGGCATAAGGACCTCCAATCGCTATGGAGGTCACCTTACGGGGCACAGGCGCTCAGGAAAAATCATCTGGCTCGATAGTCGACATCAACAAAAGGCCTCAGTCGACCACTTGATCGAGCATGCTCACCACTTCCTGCTCATTAAGCAGGCCTTTGTGCACCAGGTTTTCCGCCAGCAGCGCGAGGAACTTGGCGCTGCGGTGGCCTTCCAGGTGCTTGAGCTCCGTGAGGGCGCTGTAGACCTTGCTGGACGTACACAGGCCAGCGGTGCGGTGCGGATTTTGTGTGGGCATGGTCAGTCGTCCTTGTTGTTATGGAGTGGACAGGATTGATAGTGGGAGTGTGTCGTGACACAAACATGACAGCGTGAGCCCCGTTCGGGCAAGTAGACTTTCGACCTTAATCATGTGGGATTGCAGCCCGGCCATTGTCCTCAGAGCGACCTTGGCAGGATAAATCCGGACGTTACCCACAAGAAAAGGCCCCGCGGGTGGGCGAGGCCTGTTGCATAGCTGACGGTTGAGACTTACCAGCCGCGGCGGTAATAGCCGTGGGGCGGGCCATAGTAGCCACGCGGTGGGCCGTAGTAGACCGGCGCCGGGCGGTAATAGACCTCCTGCTGCACGTACACCGGTGGCGGTGGTGCGTAGTAGACGGGCGGGGGCGCGGCATACACCGGCTGTGGTTGCACGTAGACCGGCTGCTGCACATAGACCTCACGGGGCTGGCTGGCCACCACGGAGCCCACTACGGCGGCGCCGACCAGGGCACCCAAGACGGCTGGGCCACCCCATCCACCACCATGGGCGGAGGCTTGGCCTGCCATAGCGAGTGCACCTACCAGCAAGGCGATCTTGGGGATTGTACGAATCATGGTCATTCCTCGGTTAGCCCCTGCGCTTGTGGTCTGCAATCAATAGACTCAAGTAATGTCGCGGGGATACTTTTAAGACAACGTATTTCTGAAAAACAGCACGGCCGCTAGGTAAAGGTTGTGTAAGGTCTGTACCGATTTGCTTACTCAAAGGAGTTATCCATGCAGATGCACCCCAACAAGGACACCCAACTGTGCATGTCGCTGTCGGCCCGCCCTGGGAATTTTGGCTTGCGTTTTCATAACCACCTGTACGAACAGCTGGGGCTGAACTTCTACTATAAAGCCTTCAGCAGCCAGGATTTGCCCGGCGCGATAGGTGGTATCCGTGCGTTGGGCATCCGGGGTTGCGGGGTGTCCATGCCCTTCAAGGAGGCCGCCATTGCCTTAGTGGACGAACTGGACGATTCGGTTCAAGCCATCGACTCCCTGAATACCATCGTCAATACCAATGGCCATCTCAAGGCCTACAACACCGACTACATCGCCGTCGAACAATTGCTCAAGAAACACGCCGTGCCGCAGGATTCGACCTTCGCCCTGCGTGGCAGTGGCGGTATGGCCAAGGCCGTGGCGAGCGCCTTGCGGGATGGCGGTTACGCCAATGGTGTGATCGTGGCGCGTAACGAAGCGGCGGGCCGGGCGTTGGCGCATAACCTGGGGTATGAGTGGCAGGCGGAACTGGGCGATTTACGCCCGCAGATGCTGATCAACGTGACGCCCATCGGCATGACCGGCGGGGCCGAGGCGGATGCCCTGGCGTTCGAGGCGGATGCCGTGGATGCAGCGGACACTGTCTTCGATGTGGTGGCGATCCCCGCCGAAACGCCACTGATCGTGCGTGGACGGACCAAAGGCAAGCGGGTAATCACTGGGCTGGAGGTGATTGCGATCCAGGCGTTGGAGCAGTTTGTGCTTTATACCGGCGTGCGGCCTACGGATGAACAGTTCCAGGCAGCAGTAGCCTTCGCCCGCAACTGAAGGCCACTGCAGCTCTAAATGTGGGAGGGGGCAAGCCCCTCCCACATGTTTGACCGTGTCAGGCCTGTTCCAGCTGTGCCAATCGCTCCTCCAGAGCTGCAATTCGTGCTTCAAGCTCTTCGATACGATCCAGCGAGACTGCGCCGGCAGAGCGCTCCACCGGGCTTCCCCGCGCCGCGATAATCACCTCGATGTCCGCCGGATCCCCCAGCGCATGGGTATAGCGATCTTCCCGCTGCCCCGCCTGACGCGGCACCAGCAGCGCCAGCCCGCGGGCAATCAGGCGCTCCAGCTGGTGCACCACCTGCTCGGCATCCTCGAAGTCATGCATGCGCCCGCTGCGGGTCAGCAGTTCGTTGACCGTCTGCGGCCCACGCAAGAACAGCAGCCCGGTCAGGATCACCTGGGCCGGCACCAGTTCCAGCGCCTTGTCCACGCGATGCTCCCAGCGGTCGGCACGGCTGCCCATCACCAGGCGCGTGAAGCCTTGGCCTTCCAACGCACGCAGACTCTGGCCAACCTGGCCCTGGCTCAGGTTCATCACCGGCTCGCGGCTGGTCTTCTGGTTGCAGGCCAGGACCAGGGCGTTGAGGGTCAGGGGATAGGTTTCCGGGTTGGTCGCCTGTTTTTCGATCAGGCAACCCAGGACGCGAATTTCCGTGCTGTTCAGGCGCGGCTCAGGGGTGTCGGTGTCGTGCTCGGCGGTCATCGCGCTTTCCCTATGCAGTGAATGGGGGCGTTCTCAATTAGTTTCCCCAGCGCGGCGAGGAAACTAATTGAGAACGCCCCCGCCTAGCCTAAGCCGGAAAAAATAAAAGACAAGCGCCTGGCGTGTCTATAATCGCCGCTGGTTCCAACCCTGCCACTACCCATGAGACTGCCATGACTATTTCCCTGTACGCCGCCTCCATCCCGGTCTTCAAGCAAATGCTCAGCGCCCTGAGCGATGTGCTGAACAAAGCCGAAGCCCACGCCACCGCCAAGAACATCGAACCCAACGCCTTGCTGCAAGCGCGGCTGTTCCCGGACATGTTCCAACTGGTGCGCCAGGTGCAGATCGCCGTCGACTTCGCCAAGGGTGTTTCCGCACGCCTGGCTGAGATCGAAGTGCCGAAATACGAAGACACCGAAGTCACCTTCGCCGACCTGCAAGCGCTGATCGCCAAGGTGCTGGCGTTTGTCGACACCATCAAGCCCGAGCAAGTCGACGGCAAGGAAGGCATCGAGATCATCACCCGCCCAGGTACGCCGAAAGAGAAGCGCTTCAGCGGCCAGTCCTACCTGCTGACCTACGGCCTGCCGCAGTTCTTCTTCCACGTCACCACCGCGTACGCCTTGTTGCGTCACAACGGTGTGGAAGTGGGCAAGCGTGACTACATGGGCGCTTTCTAAGCCCAGGCATCGGAAAAACGCCCGGAGCTGTTCTTTGCCGAATGGCCCTGGGCGTTTTTTATTCCATCCCCGTGTGGACAAACACCCCCGCAATTTTCTCCGGCAGCGGGGTAGACGAGATCAGCACAAGCCGTTGGCCTGCGCGAGTCATCGCCATATACAGCTTGCGAGCATTCTGTTCCAGCTCGTCGGCCGTGATGCCAACCTTCTGCTCGATAATCCTGAGCAATTTTTCCAGCCCAACCAGAAACACTACGTTGGCTTCCAGTCCGGTTGCACTTTCAACTGTCGCGATTCGCAGCGTTTCATCATGACCGGGTACGACGTCTGGATCATTCATGTCCCAGATTCGCTCGGTGCCGAAACTCTTCTTCAGGGTTTTCATTAACAGCGCTTTGTCTATGCCCTTGCCATACAGCAGCAACATCGCCGACAACGGTAATTCATAGCTGTTCCGATGCGCTCCAATTTCATTGCAGGCCTGGACAACGGCATCCTGTGGAGAGGGCGACAGAACAAACAGCGGCGGTGTACCTGCTTCCATACCGTCGAAGTCTGGTTGCAGATACTCGTCCGGATCGGTCTGTGTAATATCGGCCAACATCTGGCTGGCAGCGCTTAGTATGGCCTGGGTGGTGCGATACGATTTGCGCAGCTTTTTGGTCTTGCCCGCCACATCCAGGCCGACTCGTTTCCAGCTAAGGCGGCTCTTCAGAAAGCCCTGATTCGGATCAGCGCATAAAAACAGCGTTCCCTCGGTTTTTTCCAGGGTGAGTTTGATCAGTTGGAACCACGACGGTGCGAAGAACTGCGCCTCGTCCACCAGAATGTGCTGATAGGCTTCCAGCGTGTCTGTGCGATTGGCCAGGCACAGATCACGGGGGAGCGAGCTCCATAAACGCAGCCCATGCTGATTGAACAGGGCTTTGGTCACCCGTTCGTACAGCGCCCAGACCTGTTGTCGCTCCTCTTTGCGCAGCGCAAAGCCCTGGCCTGCCCGTTCTGCCTTGAGATAATCAGGCTCGTCGATGACGACGTTGTCGTTTATAAAGTTGAACTCATCAAGCAACTGGTTATTGTCCGGTTTCAGTTCCCGGTATTCCGTGTCGCGAAAATGCTGAATAAGGCCTATGGCTTCGGTAGTGAACTTAGGCATCTTCAGTGTTTCTTTAAACAGCGCCCTCCATTGCCTTGAGATCCAGCCCAGCGCCGTCATGATGGTGAGGTTCTTGGGGATTTCCCCATAGACGCGCTGCAGGCGGTGTTTCAGATCTTTCACGACAGGAACGTTGTGAATCAGCATGAGAACCTGCTGGTCAGGGAATTTCCTGGCCAGGATATAGGCGCGACTGGCAGCAATAAGCGTTTTGCCGCTGCCCGCTACACCATTGATCAGCCGCACGGAAAAATCCCCCGCCATTTCCGTTTGCTCATCCGGAAGGTCCAGGTCGAGCTTGCTGGCCCACTCTTGCTGAGGGTCCAGAAAGTAGCGCAGCGTGCGGGCACTGTTGTCGCGCGAAAAGTGACGGCGTGTTGAGCGGAGCCCGGCTATTTCGGCCTCGGAAAAGTAACGGCCCATAAGGGTCTGCCGGGTTTCCGAAGACAGTGCCTTGAGCAGCTTGGGCAGTTGTTCTGCACCGGACTCAAGGAACGTCTTCTTCGACATCAGCCAGATTCCCCGACCTTCGCAATGCCTTGACCAGAGGATTTTACTTTGCTCGGAGTCGCAGCCCCACATCACCACCATCTTGCGCATGGCCGGGATACCGGCCTGGGTTTCGAATGTTCCCAGTTTCTCCAGCATCTGGCTGAATGCTGTCTGCTCTGCGGTCAAAAACAGCTGGTCCGGGTCCAGCGTATCGTACGGCAACTCGCACACCATCAGCGCCAGCCACTCAAGCTCACCGCGCTGTAGGAAAAAATCCGGTGCCCAACTGTCTTGGGTCAGGCATTTGCGGACGACGTAGTCATCCTCAAGCTTCTTGAGTACCCGCTTGCACTGTTGCTGGGAGCCGCTGCTGCGCTGCCATTCGGGTATGAAAAGAGTCATAGCGGGAAATTTACCTTATGGCATTGGCTGATCAACTGGCGGTATTGCTCAGCCCAGGCCTGTGCTGTTTCGCTGGAACAGATGATCCCGTGCTGCAGCTCCGGCCCGATGATGATCAGCTTGGTCATCGCGCGTGTGATGGAAACGTTCAGGCGCTCAGGCTGAAAGAAAAATGTCCCGATTGCACTGATAAACGCTTCGTCGCCACTGCACAGGGACAGGATCACCAACTCCCGCTCCTGACCCTGCATACGCTCGACAGTATCCGCGACGATTGTACTCGCGGCCTCGCTGCCGAACTGTTTGGCCAGCGCCTTGCGAATGGCTCGACCCTGAGCACGGTAGGGCGTCACGATGCCGATTTCATGGAGTGGCAGCCCCATGTCGTGCGCTTGCTGGCACAACTGGACGACGCACCTGGCGTCTGCTGGGTTGCGGTTCCGCGCTTTTGCGTCCTGCGTCGGGATGAACACCGCGCAGGTTTGCGGATCAAGCGCTTCGCTGACATCTACCTGATGAATGGGCGACAGGAGACGGTCCCTGTTTCGCCCGGCGGCGCGTAATCGCCCGCCGTAATACATTTGGCTGGGCCACTGGGTCAGCCAGCGATTCATCCGGTAGGTTTCTTCAAGCATTACCGTGTGATCGGCATCCTGAGCCGTCAGGCGGGCGAACACAGACATGGATTCTTTTGACAGAACCGAGCGAGAAAGCAGTACGGGGGGAAGTTGTTTCTGGTCGCCGATGAAAATAAAGCGTTTGCCCTTGCGCATCGCCATCAGGGCGAGAGGTACGGTGATCTGACTGGCCTCGTCGAAGATCACCGTGTCGAAATTGTAATGGGACAATGAGGAACACGTTGCAAAAGGCGTGGCGCCAATCACATAACCTTGACCTGCCTCTGGCATCCCTTCCCATCTGGCCGGTTCGGCTGCCCAATCCACGTGTTTGTCGAGGTCTTCCCGGCGGCCACCGACCTTGACGGTCGGCACATCGCGCGCAGCAATCTTACTCAGAGCGTTGTTGATGGCCATGTGTGTATGCGAAGTGATGAACACCCGTTCGCCGCGCTCGACCAGCAACTGAGCGATCAGGGCCAGGGCTCTGGTCTTGCCGGTACCGGGTGGACCTTGAATGCAGGCGACCTGTTCAGCACCGAAGGCAAAACCCACGGCCTCGGCTTGTTTCTGGTTGCAGCCCTCTTTGAGCGCGATCTGCTCGGCGTATTCGAGGTCCGCGTCATGGAAGCCGATATTGGGAGCATCGCCGAGCAAAGGAAGAATCGCGTTGTTACCGTGTACGTCGCTCTCAATATCCTGCAAGGTTTGAAGATATTTCGGCGTCAGGTCCATGCCATCAGGGTCCGCGTAGCAAACACCTTCCTGATAGCTCTCCCAAATGAGCATTGCCTGATCCGAACTGAGAAGCCAGCGATCATCCTCTTCCTTTTCGAACTTCATGGCCTGGCATAGCGGCGGGCCTTGGGCATCGCCCAGATGCAGACGCAGCAAGTCACCTGCACGAAAGCGCGATTCGTTGTCGTCGAGGTAGGCCCACAGTAATTTGGCTGTATCGCCACGTTCGAGTCGAACGAAGCCCTGTGTCCAGCCCTGCAGCAACTTGTCCTTCAAGGGACGTTCCCATACCTCTTGAAGTTTTTGCCAGTTGGCGGCCTGTTCGGCGTATACGAAGTCGTACAGTTTTTGAATCAGGGGGGGCTGTCCGAGCATGGCGGTGAACAATCCTTATCGACCGAGGCATCTGTTGGCAGTGTTACATAATGTTTGTCGTGGTTGCGAGCCAGCACGTGGCACGGAAAACCCGACCAGCCCATACAAAAAAAGCCCGGCGCCGTTCTTCATTGAAGAACGGCGCCGGGCTTGCTTACGCTGGCTGTTTTAAACCGACTGCTCTTCCTTGCCCAGGCACGCCGCCGCGGTAAACAGCACATCGGTGGACGAATTGAGCGCGGTTTCCGCCGAATCCTGCAACACGCCGATGATGAAGCCTACGGCCACCACCTGCATGGCGATTTCGCTGGGGATACCGAACAGGCTGCATGCCAGGGGAATCAGCAGCAGCGAGCCGCCGGCCACACCCGACGCACCGCAGGCACAGATCGCCGCGACCACGCTGAGCAGCACGGCAGTCGGCAGGTCCACGGCAATGCCGAGGGTGTGCACGGCCGCCAGGGTCAACACGGTGATGGTGATCGCAGCACCGGCCATGTTGATCGTGGCACCCAGTGGAATCGACACCGAGTAGGTGTCTTCATGCAGGCCCAGGCGTTTGCTCAAGGCCAGGTTCACCGGGATATTCGCCGCCGAACTGCGGGTAAAAAACGCGGTGATGCCGCTTTCGCGCAGGCACATCAGCACCAGCGGGAACGGGTTGCGGCGCAGTTTCCAGAACACGATGGCCGGGTTGACCACCAGTGCCACGAACAGCATGCAACCGATCAGTACCACCAGCAGGTGGGCGTAGCCGAGCAGGGCGCCGAAGCCCGAAGTGGCGAGTGTCGAAGCCACCAGGCCGAAGATACCCAGCGGGGCGAAGCGGATTACCACGCGCACGATCAGGGTCACGCCGTTGGACAGGTCGTCGAGCACCGTGCGGGTGGTCTCGCCGGCATGGCGAATGGCAATGCCCATGCCGATGGCCCAGGCCAGGATGCCGATGAAGTTGGCGTTCATCAGCGCGCTGATGGGGTTGTCCACCACGCTCAACAGCAGGCTTTGCAAGACCTCGCCGATGCCGCCGGGAGCGCTCACGGTGGCGTCATGGGTGGCGAGCACCAGCGATGAGGGAAACCACATGCTGGCAATCACCGCCACCACGGCGGCGGCAAAGGTGCCCAGCAGGTACAGGAACAGGATCGGCTTGATATGGGTTTCCTGGCCGTGTTTATGGTTGGCGATCGACGCCATCACCAGCACAAACACCAGGATCGGCGCCACGGCCTTGAGCGCGGCAACAAATACCTTGCCGATAAACCCGGCGGCCTTGGCCGCCTCCGGCAAGAGCAGGGCCAGCAGGATACCGGCGATCAAGCCGATGACGATTTGCGTGACCAGGCTGATGCGGGCCAGGCGTTGGAAAAGGGAAGGGGCAGCAGTCATATAAAGGTTGTCTCTAGTTTTTTTAAGGGCGCAGCAATGCAGGCGGAAAGAGCTGTAGGAAGCAGGGCGCGAAGTCTAGCATGCCGCTGGACCTGTCCCGGCCGCTGCGGCATTGGGTCACCGGGGCTTCGCAAAAGCCGGACATACTCTGTTAAGATTCTCCCCTCTCACCTTTCCTCTCCGTCAGCGGGCCCTTCGGGCTGTCGTTGATGTCGTCGTTTCTGGAGTTTTCATGCTGTTTCCCATCCTGCTGCTGTCGGCCGCCGGTTTTACCGTGCTGACCACAGAATTCGTTATCGTCGGCCTGTTGCCGTCCATCGCCCGGGACCTCAACGTCAGCGTGTCCCAGGCCGGCCTGCTGGTGACCTTGTTTGCCTTTACCGTGGCGGCCTTTGGTCCGTTTCTGACCGCGTACTGCGCCCGTTTCCCCCGCAAGCGTCTGTTTATCAGCATCCTGCTCCTGTTCGGCGTGGCCAATACCGTGGCCGCATTGGCGCCGAATATCTGGGTGATGGCGTTGGCGCGCTTGATCCCGGCCCTGGGCCTGCCGGTGTTCTGGGCCCTGGCCAGTGAAACCGCGGTGGATATTGTCGGCCCCGAATACGCCGGGCGCGCCATCGAAAAAATCGGCTTCGGCATCGTCTGCGCCACGGTGTTCGGTATCCCGGTGGGCACGTTGATTTCCGATATGTTCGGCTGGCGCGCCGCGTTTGCGATCCTCGCAGTGGTCGCGCTGGCCAAGGCCTTGCTGCTGTTTATCTACCTGCCGGTGACCCAGCCGAAGAACGACCAGGTGTCGTTGCGCTCGCAGTTCAAGATCCTGCGCAACCCGCTGATGCAAGGTCATATCCTGTTGTCGGTCCTGGTGTTCAGCGGCATGTTCACGGCGTACACCTACCTGGCGGACATCCTTGAGCGCCTGGCCGGTTTCGACGGCACTCTGGTGGGCTGGTGCCTGATGGGCTTTGGCGCAGTGGGGCTGATCGGCAACTCCCTGGGCGGGCGTGCGGTGGACCGTCACCCGCTGATCGCCTCGATGGTGTTCTGCGGTTTCATGATCGCCGGCATGGTCGCGCTGGTACCTGCGATCCACTCCACGGTCGGCCTGGCGGCGGCGATGGCGGTGTGGGGCGTGACCCAGGCGGCGCTGTTCCTGGTCAGCCATGTGCGGTTGATGAAGGCCGCACCCCATGCGCCGGCGTTTGCGGCGTCGTTGAATATCGCCGGGGCCAACCTGGGCATTGGCCTGGGGGCCATGGTCGGCGGGCATGTGATCGACACCCTCGGCCTCGGCAGCCTGGGTTTTGCCGCTTCCGGGTTTATCCTGGTGTCGATCCTGCTGGCGCTGTGGCTGATGACCGCCAGGCCAGCGGCCGCGTCCAACGCCTGAACGCTCAGGGCAGGGCGGTAAACAACTCTCGCCGTGCACCTTCGGTTATCGCCACGATGCCGGGGTGCTTGACCTTGCGTTCCACCGAGATCGCGTAGAACGATTCGGTGACGGCATCGGTCTGGCCAATCAACGCCACCCCGTACTGGCGCACCACCTCATCGGCGATCACGCTGGGCGCGATAAAGATCCCGCTGCCGGATTGGCCAAAGGCCTGCATCAAGGCGCTGTCATCGAACTCGCCGATGATCCTGGGCAGGATCTGCTGCTCGGCAAACCAGCGCTGCAAACGGCTGCGTACTACGGTTTCCGCGCCGGGAATCAACAGGGGCGCGCCGTGCAGGCACTGTGGGAAGTCACCGGCGTACCTGTCAGCCAATGCCTGGGTGGCGAAAAAACTGATGCCACATTCCCCCAGTTTCTGGCTGTAGCCCTTGATATCCAGGTGCGAGGGCATGGGGCTGTCGGAGATCACCAGGTCCAGGCGCTGGATCGCCAGGTCGGCCAATAAACGCTCGAGTTTGTCTTCACGGCAGGTAATGCGCAGGGGCTCGCTCAATTCCATGGTCGGCGCGATCAGTCGGTACACGATGGACTTGGGCACCACATCCGCCACCCCGACCCGAAACAGGATCTGTTGCTCATCGGGCTGCGCGCGCAGCATCGCCTCCAGTTCATTGCCGGTCTGGAACATCTGTTCGGCATAGGGCAGGGCCTGGCGCCCGGCTTCGGTGAGTTCAAGCTGGCGGCCTACCCGCTGAAACAGCGCAATCCCGTAGGTTTGCTCCAGCAGGCTGATCTGCCCGCTGATGGTCTGTGGCGTGAGGTTCAGTTGCTCGCAGGCGCGCACGATGCTGCCGGTCTTGGCCACTACCCAGAAGTAATGCAACTGTCGGTAATTGAGCATGATGATCGTCGCTTCGTAAAAACCGAAGTATACGGGAGGAAAATACGAATTTTCCTGAACTGTTTGCCTGCATAGAATGCCTCGCTATCGCGGGGCCACTATTTGGACCCAATGGTTCTAACAAGGAAGACATGATGAAACTCAATTTCCTGAGCGCGGCATCGTTGCTTGCGCTTTCATTGGTGATGATCAGCGGTTGCGATCAGGTCGAAAAAAGCGCGCAACAGGTCATGGGCAAAGCCACCGAGTCGGCCAAGCAAGCCATCGATGACACCCAGAAAGCTGCCGAGCAGGCGTTGAGTGAAGCGACAAATGGCCTGATCAATCCACAAAAAAAGGACGATCAGGAAGAAAACGAGTCTGAATCGAACACCAAAGAAACCTAATCTCCCCAGCACAACGTCAGGACTGACCTATGGATTACCTTTTACAACTGGCCGCCAGCCCTACCGCCTGGATTGCCCTGGCCACCTTGATCGTGATGGAAATCGTGCTGGGCATCGATAACCTGATCTTTATCTCGATCCTCACCAACAAATTGCCGGAGAAACATCGGGCCAAGGCGCGACGCATCGGTATCAGCATGGCGCTGGTGTTGCGCCTGGGCCTGTTGAGCACCATTGCGTTTATCGTGCAATTGACTACGCCGGTGTTCGAAGTGCTCGGCCAGGCGTTCTCATGGAAGGACATGATCCTGATCGCCGGTGGCCTGTTCCTGGTCTGGAAGGCCACCACCGAGATCCATCACAGCATGGACCCTGAGCCCGAAGAAAAGACCAGCACCGGCAATGTCGTGGCCATCGGCTTTGCCGCAGCCATCGGGCAGATCCTGTTGCTTGACCTGGTGTTCTCCATCGACAGCATCATTACCGCCGTGGGCATGACCGAGCACTTGCCGATCATGATCATCGCCGTGGTGACCTCGGTGATCGTGATGCTGGTGGCGGCCGAGCCGTTGGCCAAGTTCATCAACGACAACCCGACCGTGGTGATGCTGGCCCTGGGCTTCCTGATCATGATCGGCATGACGCTGATCGCCGAAGGCTTCGGCGCCCATGTGCCTAAAGGCTACGTCTACGCGGCCATGGCCTTCTCGGCGGCCATCGAGTGCCTGAACATCGCTCGGCGCAACCGTCACAAGCGTCTGCTCGCTGCCCGGCAGTAACGCTGCAACCCCAAAGGCCGGCTGTGCTCACAAGAGCCCAGCCGGCCTTTTGCTGTCTGTTAGAATCCGCCCACTTGATAGCTTGAGGTCCACCATGAACGAGCCGATTCGCCTTACCCAGTACAGCCACGGCGCGGGTTGTGGCTGCAAGATTTCGCCCCAGGTGCTGGAAGTGATCCTGGCTGGCAGCGGCGCGCAGAACCTTGACCCCAACCTGTGGGTGGGCAACACCTCCCGCGACGACGCGGCGGTGTACGCCATCGACGATGAGCGTGGCGTGGTCTCCACCACTGACTTTTTCATGCCGATTGTCGATGATCCCTTCGATTTCGGCCGCATCGCCGCCACCAATGCCATCAGTGACATCTACGCCATGGGCGGCGACCCGTTGATGGCCATCGCCATTCTTGGCTGGCCGGTGAACGTGCTGGCGCCGGAGATCGCCCGTGAAGTGATCCGTGGCGGCCGCTCGGTGTGCGACGAAGCCGGCATCCCGTTGGCGGGCGGGCACTCCATTGACGCGCCCGAGCCGATCTTCGGCCTGGCCGTCACCGGCATCGTGCAAAAGCGCCATATGAAGCGCAACGACACCGCCACCGTGGGCTGCCGTCTGTATCTGACCAAACCGTTGGGCATCGGCATCCTCACCACCGCCGAAAAGAAGGGCAAGTTGCGTGAGGCGGATATCGGCCTGGCCCGTGACTGGATGTGCACCCTCAACAAACCCGGCAGCCGTTTCGGCAAGCTGGCCGGTGTGACGGCAATGACGGATGTCACCGGTTTCGGTCTGTTGGGCCATTTGGTGGAGATGGCGGACGGCAGCGCTGTGACCGCACGTATCGAATACGACAAAGTCCCACGTCTGCCCGGGATCGAGGACTACCTGGACCAGGGCTGCATGCCGGGTGGCACCTTGCGCAACTTCGACAGCTACTCGAGCAAGGTCGGGCGCCTGCAGGAATTGCACAAACGCGTGTTGTGCGACCCGCAGACCAGCGGTGGCCTGCTGATCGCGGTCGCGCCTGAAGGCGACGCAGAATTCCATGCGGTCGCCGCCGAGCTGGGCCTGAACCTTGAGCCCATCGGCGAACTGGTTGAGCGACAGACCCACGCGGTAGAGGTGGTTTGATGGCAACTGACATCACCGATTACCGCGACATTTTCCTCAACGACCGGCCGATGATGGACACCCGTGCACCGGTCGAATTCGCCAAGGGCGCGTTCCCCGGCGTGATCAACCTGCCGTTGATGACCGATGACGAGCGTCAACGCGTCGGCACCTGCTACAAGCAGCAGGGCCAGCAAGCCGCGATTGTGCTGGGGCATGAGCTGGTGTCGGGGGCGATCAAGGCTGAACGCATCGAACAATGGGCACGGTTTGCCCAGGCCAATCCTGACGGTTTCTTGTATTGCTTCCGTGGCGGGCTGCGCTCGCAGATCGTGCAGCAATGGTTGAAGACCGAAGCCGGCATCGAGTACCCCCGGGTCGGGGGTGGCTACAAGGCCATGCGGACCTTCCTGCTGGATACCCTTGACCAGGCGGCCGCCCACTGTGATTTCGTGTTGCTGGGCGGTATGACCGGCACCGGCAAGACCGAGGTGCTGGGCCAGTTGCGTAACGCCCTGGACCTGGAGGGCCATGCCAACCACCGCGGTTCCAGCTTCGGCAAACGCGCCACGGCGCAACCCTCCACTATCGACTTCGAAAACCGCCTGGCGGTGGACCTGCTGAAAAAACGCGCGGGCGGTATCGAGCAGTTCGTGGTCGAGGATGAAAGCCGCATGATCGGCAGCTGCGCGCTGCCGTTGCCGTTGCACAAGGGCATGCAGACCTTTCCGATGGTGTGGCTGGAAGACAGCGTCGAAGGCCGTGTCGAGCGCATCCTGCGCGATTACGTGATTGACCTTTGCGCAGAATTCATCGCGGTATTTGGTGAGCAGGGGCAGGCGTTGTTTGCCGAACGCCTGACCCAGGGCCTGGCCAATATCCACAAGCGCCTGGGCGGCGAGCGTTTCCAGCGGTTGCAGGCGATCATGCAGGATGCTCTGGCGGAACAGCTGCGCAGCGGCGCCGTGGACCTGCATCGCGCCTGGATTGAAGGGCTGTTGCGCGAGTATTACGACCCGATGTACGCCTTCCAGCGTGAAAGCAAAGGCGCACGCATCGAGTTTGCGGGAGAGCAGGGCGCAGTCACGGCCTATCTGCGCGAGCGCGCCCTCAGAGGATAAGCGCGCCGATCAACCCGCACACCACGCCCACCAGCATGGTCAACCCGGCCACCGTCACCAGCACCCGCGCATCGAAATCCTTGCGCAGCATCAACAGCGACGGCAGGCTCACGCTGGGCAGGGTCATCAGCAAGGCCACGGCCGGGCCGGTGCCCATGCCCAGGGTCATCATGGTTTGTACGATGGGGATCTCTGCCGCTGTAGGAATCACAAACAGCGTGCCGACAATCGCCAGGGGCACCAGCCACACCAGGCTGTTGGCCATGGCGCCGTCCACGTGGGGGAACAGCCACACCCGTGCGGCACCGAGCACCAGCACCGCCAGGATATAGATCGGTATGGTGCTCCAGAACAGCTGCCACAGGGTACGCAGCCAGCGACTGAAGAAGGGTTGCGCTTCGACCTGGCTGGCCTCGGCCACCGCGTCCAAGGCAACTTCCGGCACCTGGTCCGGCCGTGCGATGCGTTGTGCCACCAGTGACACACCCACCACCAGCACAATGCCCGCCACCAGCCTCAACGCGGTAAAGCCCCAGCCCAGTACAAAACCCATGAACACCAGCGTCGCCGGATTCAGCACCGGGTTGGCAATCCAGAAGGCCAATGCCGCGCCCACCGACACCTGCTGGCGGCGCATACCGGCCGCGACGGGCGCCGCGCAGCAACTGCACATCATCCCCGGCAAGGCGAACAGCCCGCCGCGCAAGGTCGAGCCGAGGCCGGCACGGCCAAACAGGCGCAGCAACCAGTCGCGGGGGATCAGCACTTGCAGCAGCGAGCCGAGGATCACCGCCAGTACGGCAGCCTTCCAGATCGCCAGGAAATACACCTGGGCGTAGGCCAGCGCTGCCGCCAATGGCGAGCTTTGTTGATCGTTGAGGATCGACGCGCCGATGCTGTGGTTGTCAGCGGCGACAAACGCCTTGAAGTAGTAGGGCGACCACTTCACGTAGTAGAGGCCGACGCAGGCCACCAATAGGAAGAGGGCAGGTTTCCACCAGAACGACCAGCCCCGGACGGGCTGGGTGGAGGCGAGGTTGGGCATGGGGGAGGGTCCGCGAATGAGTCAATAGCGGTGCATCATACGTCCTCAGCTATCGGCACTCACCTGTGTTGGCTGCGGGCAGGTTTCTTCACCGTCGGTCAGGCCCTGCTTGTAGTTGCGGCTGAGCAACGAGGCTTTGCCGTTGTGCCAGGTCAGCGTCAGTACGTACAGCGTGTCGTAGTCGCTGCCGGACCAGTCGTCGGTAATCGTGTGTTTTTCGCCGGAGGCCTCACTGGCCACCTTGTTGATCAGCTCCGGCAGGTAGCCGTGGGACCACGCGGTGTAGATGGTGGCATTGTGGTATTTGTCTTCCACCAGCTCGTCGGCCAGGTCGCTGGTGTCGTTGGCCGAGAACTTGATGTTCACCGGCAGGCCCAACTTGATGGCGCTGGGGCTGATGGTCATCAACGGGCGAATATAGCTGTAGGAATTGTCCAGCTCACCTTCCTCGACATTGCGCGTCGGGTTGGCGGCAAACACGAAGTTGGCCTTGCCGAATTTTTCCGGCAGCAGGGTGGCCAGGTTCATTGCTCGGTTCAACCCTTGGCAATTGAGTTGGCCCAAGCCGCCGGCCGGTTTCTCGGCGTGGCGCAGGAACACCAGGGTTTGCACGCCGTCCACCGGTTGGGCGCGGCTTTCCCGGGCGTCGAGGGCGGCAACCATGGCGCCGCTCACCAGCAAAAGGGGCAACAGGATGTAGGCGTAGTGTTTCAGTCGTTGCACAAGGCGCAGAGGCTTGATCGTCATTATGGGTTCGAGTCTTCGTGCGTCACGTTAAGGCGGACAAGCCTGGCCCTAATGACGCCTGGGGCGTCCTGCGGGTGTTCCGTGTCGGTATAGCGAGGTGCCTCCATTCACCGTTTGAGCGCACTTAAGAGTGCACGCGGGCGTATTGGTTCGCCCACGGGGGATAATAGCCCGCTGATGTTGCGCATTGATGACCCATGCAGGACGTGGGACAGATGATTATCATGGGGGCTTTCCGCCAGGGAGTTTCCCGATGAACCCGATCGCCGCGTTCCCGATCAACAGCAAATGGCCCGCCCGGCATCCGGAGCGCCTGCAACTGTACTCGTTGCCCACGCCCAACGGGGTAAAAGTCTCGATCATGCTCGAAGAGCTGGGCCTGCCTTATGAGGCGCACAAGGTCAGTTTCGAGACCCAGGACCAGTTTTCCCCCGAGTTCCTGTCCCTGAACCCCAACAACAAAATCCCCGCGATCATCGACCCCGACGGCCCGGCGGGGCAGCCGTTGGCGCTGTTCGAGTCAGGCGCAATCCTGATCTACCTGGCGGAAAAATCCAGCCAGTTGCTTTCCGAAGATCCGGCGACACGTTATGAAACGATTCAATGGCTGATGTTCCAGATGGGGGGCATCGGTCCGATGTTTGGCCAACTGGGCTTCTTCAATAAGTTCGCCGGCAAGGACTACGAAGACAAGCGCCCCCGCGACCGTTACGCCGCGGAATCCCGTCGCCTGCTGGACGTGCTGGAAAAGCGCCTGCTCGGCCGCACCTGGATCATGGGCGACGACTACAGCATCGCCGACATCGCCACCTTCCCCTGGATTCGCAACCTGATCGGTTTCTATGAATCGGGCGATCTGGTGGGCATTGCCGACTTCCCTAACGTACTGCGCGCGCTGGACGGCTTTGTCGCCCGGCCGGCGGTCATCCGTGGCCTGAATATTCCGAGCTGAAGCATGCCGACTTTCGATTTCAAACAACTGGATGTATTCAGCAGCGTGTCGCTCAAGGGCAATCCGCTGGCCGTCGTGCTGGGTGCTGACAGCCTCAGCGACCAACAGATGGCTGACTTCGCCAAATGGACAAACCTCAGTGAAACCACGTTTTTGCTGACACCGCGCGATGCTCGGGCGGACTACCGGGTGAGGATCTTTACCACCTTGCAGGAGCTGCCGTTCGCCGGGCACCCGACGCTGGGCAGTTGCCATGCGTGGCTCAAGGCGGGTGGGGTACCCCAAGGCGAGGAGATTATCCAGGAGTGTGGAATCGGCCTGGTGCGTATTCGGCGTCAAGGCGATGAACTGGCGTTTATTGCACCGCCGTTGATGCGCTCCGGCCCTGTGGACTCCGCGCTGCTGGAGCGCGTTCGCCTGGGATTGGGCCTGGCGCCGGGGGCCATTGTGCGCAGCCAGTGGGTCGACAATGGCGCGGGGTGGCTCGCGGTGATGCTGGCTGACCGTGATCAGGTCCTGGCCTTGCAGCCGGACTATTCGCAGCTGCTTGGGCTGGCCGTCGGGGTGATTGCTCCTTGCAACCCGGCTGACGACGTGGACGCGCAGTTTGAGGTGCGTGCCTTTGTCGCAGGCGACGGGGCCCAGGAAGACCCTGCCACCGGCAGCCTGAATGCGGGCGTCGCACAATGGCTGCTCAGCGAAGGACTCGCACCTGAGTGCTACGTGGTCAGCCAGGGCACGGCCATGGGGCGTGCGGGGCGTATTCGCGTCGAGCGCCAGGGTGATGAAATCTGGGTCGGCGGCGCCGTTACGGTGTGTATCGAAGGTCATCTACAGCTCTAGATCAATACATTATTACGGCCCCCGCAATACACTGTTGGCCCCAGGGCATTTGTGCTGCCGGGGCCTTGGGGCATAAGCTTTCGCCCCAAAGATTTCCCGCCACTTTTTCAGGACAGCCATGACCAGCCAGTTCCCCCAAGCCCGTCCACGCCGCCTGCGCCGCTCCCCGGAGCTGCGTGGCTTGTTCCAGGAAACCGAGTTCACCCTCAACGACCTGGTGCTGCCGATTTTCGTCGAAGAAGAAATCGACGACTTCGTGCCGATCACCAGCATGCCCGGCGTGCAACGCATCCCGGAAAAGAAGCTGGCTGCCGAGATCGAGCGCTATGCCCGTGCCGGTATCAAGTCGGTGATGACCTTCGGCGTGTCCCACCACCTGGACGCCAACGGCAGCGACACCTGGAAGGAACGCGGCCTGGTCTCGCGGATGTCCTCGATCATCAAGGACGCGGTGCCGGACATGATCGTAATGTCCGACACCTGCTTCTGCGAATACACCGACCACGGCCACTGCGGCGTGATGCACGGTGCCCATGTCGACAACGACGCGACCCTGGTCAACCTCGGCAAGCAAGCCGTTGCCGCCGCCCGCGCCGGGGCCGACGTGATCGCCCCCTCGGCCGCCATGGACGGCCAGGTCCAGGCCATCCGCCGTGCGCTGGATGAAGCCGGCTTCACCCATATCCCGATCATGGCCTACTCCACCAAATTCGCCTCGGCCCTCTACGGCCCATTCCGCGAAGCCGGCGGCAGTGCGCTCAAGGGCGACCGCAAAAGCTACCAGATGAACCCGATGAACCGCCGCGAAGCCGTGCGCGAATCGCTGCTGGACGAACAGGAAGGCGCGGACGCACTGATGGTCAAGCCGGCCGGTGCCTACCTCGACATCATCCGCGACATCCGCGAAGCCTCGCGCCTGCCGGTGGCGGCGTACCAGGTCAGTGGCGAATACGCGATGATCAAATTCGGCGCCCAGGCGGGAGCGATCGATGAGGACCGGGTTGTGCGGGAAACGTTGGGATCGATCAAGCGGGCGGGTGCGGATTTGATCTTTACCTACTTCGCGATGGACTTGGCGTTGGCTGGGATCTAAGGGCAACGTAACCCACCCCTGGTGAGCGAACACTTGTGGTGAGCGAGCTTGCTCGCGTTGGGCTGCGTAGCAGCCCCATGCCCACGATCTACCTTAAATACTTCATCTGCCTGACTAACTGCATTCTGTGAAGTTTGAATTGTTTGATTGGATGAAGGGGAGGTAATCGCTGGTCTGAATTTTATATATTTTTCCTGGCTTTTGAATAGAAGGCTGCGGAGGATTGAAAGTTTAGGTTGATGTTTCGTTTCAGTAGTCCGTGCAGGCGGTGATTGGGTTTCCGTCTGTATCTAGTATTGTTGTTGATTTTCTTTATGTTGCATATTCAAAAATGTGTATTTTTTATAGCTCTCTCCGATTGATTTCCGCTGGTTGAGCATTTTTTTATATGTAATTTACGGCGGTGAGTAAGTGAACTTATACTCAAACATTTGTTGGGTGAAGAAGAATGTCATTTGTTATCACTTCAACAAAGCTGGGCTTGCCGGTGATTGGCTTGTCAATTTCAATCAAAATTACTGAATCGCCGATTTTTAGTATTGAGCAACTTTGGTCTGCATCTTGGATAAGCTCGCCGATAATTTTATGAGCACCATTCGCAGAAGCGATCTGTGGTGTTTTTACAGATGAGGACATGATGTTTTGTCCCCATGAAAATATTTCATCAAGTTCTAACTCTACATCCAGAATTTCACCAGTTTTTAACTTGGTTCCGCTCCATAAAGCTGTGGCATTTCCAAAAGGTGAGTTGAATTTTACTCTCACAGTGCCTTTGTCAGAAAAAATATCAGTTATTTGTATCTTCATTTCACTTCTTCGTCAGGGGAACGCGTACAACAGTATTGTCAACGTTCATGGTGTTGGTTTTTATCTCGAACGTCCATGTCTCCTCATGATAGTGATGCTTGCTTGGCTTGCTATTCATCTCATGGGCCCCGTAACGAATACTTCTTTTTGCGTCGCTGGAAACAATTCTGTCGCGGTCGGGCTTCCCAGTTCGTGGGTTGGTGTTTGTGTGAGGGCCAGGTCCTAGAAATTCATCCCATTTCTGAATGGTTTCTTCCGGCTTTACAGGTTTATTGGCAAAGGTCTCCTTATGGTAGCCCAGTGTAGGTGGAGAGTTGGAGCTTGTGGGACTGAGTGGGCTGCCTTCATTAACCTGTGCTTTTCCCGCTGGATCTTCAGCACTGGGGTTCGACTTGCATTTATCCCCGCCTGGACAGGTACTCAGACCTAACGGATCCACCCAACCCATAGGGTTCGGCACGTACTGATACGCGTTGATCCCACCCGCCAGCTTCACCGGATCAGGCGTCAGGTAACACCCAATATCCGGATTGTAGTAGCGATGGCGGTTGTAGTGCAGTCCGCTTTCCTGATCGAAGTACTGACCCTGGAAACGCAGCGGGTTGTCGATTGTGCCTTTGTCGAGTCGGCTGATCTGGCCGTAGGCGCGGTAATGCGCGGACCAGACGATGGCGCCGTCTGGAGAGGTGAGTTCTTGCGGCGTGCCGAGGTGGTCGAGTTGGTAGTGATAGGGCTTGGTATCTTTTGGGCCGAAGCCTTCCAGCAGGGCGAGCGGCCTAAAACTATCGGGTTCGTAGAGATAGCTGCGATGGCGATCCGCATGGTGTTCGGCAATCAGTCTGTCGCCTTGCCAGAAAAACTCCGTCGTTAGGCCGTCCACGGTTTTGCTGATGCGTCGCCCAAACGGGTCATAGCGATAGCTGGCGGTTTGGCCGTTGGGTTGGGTGAGGCCTATCAGCCGATGCTGGCAGTCGTAGCGGTATTCGGTGACGAGTTGATGGCCTTTGCCACGCCGCTCGCGGATGAGGTTGCCGAAGGCGTCATAGTCGTAGTGGCGGTCGCCCTGGATCATCAGGCGGTTGCCGGCAACGATATCGGGGCCGGGGCGGTCTTGCATCAGCAGGGTGCCGGCCGGGGTGTGGCCGAAGCGTTCCTGCAGGTCTTGGGAGTGGTCGGCGCGGGTGAGGCGGCCTAGTGGGTCGTAGTGGTAGTGGTGTTCGCCTTTGCGCGTGTCGAGCAGGCGGGTGAGGTTGCCGGTTTTGTCGTAGTCGTATTGGCGTTGGTAGAGGTGGTCTTGTTGCTGGGTGATTGCGTGGGCGTGCAGGCGGTGTTGGTCGTCGTAGTGGTAGTGGCTGAGGAGTTGGCCTTGTTGGCGCTGATGTTCCTGGCCGGCTTTGAACAGGTGCGAGGTCAGCTGTGCGCCATTTAATTCGATGGTGGCGAGGTGGCCGCCTTTGCCGTGGTTGAACACCAAGCGGTTGTTGTCCGGCAGGCGCAGGTGTTGAAGCTGGCCGCAGGCGTCGTAGCCGTAGCGCAAGGTGCCCCAGCCCTGGTGTTCGGCGGTGAGGCGGTTTTGGCTATCGTATTCGTAGGCGAGCGCCCAGTGGCCGTCGTCGACGCTGAGGAGGTTGCCCTGACGGTCGTAGGCATATTCAACAAGGCTACCGTCGGGCAGGGTTTTTCTGACGAGGCGTCCGGCGTGGTCTCGCTCGTAACGGTTAACGAGCTGACTTCCATCGTCACCGTGTTCGGTCTTTTCCTGCAGGTTGCCGTTGAGGTCGTAGACGTAGGCCGTACGCTGCCCGTCAAAGCCGGTTTCCTGCTGGATCAGGCCATTGGGGTGGTAATCAAGTCGGTAGGTCTCGCCGACCTCGTTTTCGATCTCGGTCAGCAATAACCGCACGTTGTCGTAGCGGTATTTGACCTGAGTGCCATCAGCGTTGATGCGCCGACTGATCAGGTGCAGCCCGTCGGCGTATTCGTAGCGGGTGACGTGGCCCAGTTCGTCGCGTTCGGCGGTGATTTTTCCGTAGGGGTTGTAGCTGTATTCCCGACACGCCCCACCGGGCAGCACCACGCGAACCAAGCGACCCACGCTGTCCCACTGATACTGGGTCAGCGCGCCATGCTCATCCTCGCGCGCCACCTGACGGCCAAGATTGTCATAGCGATACCGCTTGATCCCGCCATTGGGCAACTGCTCCTCAATCAGTTGCCCCCGCTCATTCCACACCAGCCGCTGACAACTGTGGTCCGGGTACCAAACCCCAACCAGTTGCCCGTATTTGTCGTAGCTGTAATCCGTAACATGTCCGTCGGGATCGATCTTACGAATGACATCGCCCTGGTCGTTACGCTCGTACTTCCAGACCGCCAGACCCCGCCTTACAACCCGTACGAAGCCATTGTCATGCTCGTAGGACGTCGGCTCAT
>NZ_CVTH01000042.1:0-48788 GCF_900005955.1 Pseudomonas sp. 8 R 14
GGGGTGTAGAACCGTAGACATCGTTTACATCTGAAACCGGGGACATCGTTTACACATTTGAGGCCTGGACGCGGGTCATACCTCGTCCAAGCCTCCCCAAGGGATAATCACACAGGTACAAATCCCAAGCTTCATCTTCAGCTTCTTTGAGCCCTATCCTTTCCCCGGACAGCGCCTCGCTGATAAATACCAACTTGCCGTTCCACTTGATCGATCCGTCCTGCCTGACGCTTCGAACTTTCATTTCTGCCGGATATTCCACATCGGGCAAGCATCCTGGATAAATTCGGGTGGACGGCACATACAAGTCTCCCGGACGTTTCATGCCGAGCGCTTCGTGAGGGCGTACGTAATTAAACTCATGCCTGAAATGCTCCAGCAAAAGCTGCTGCTCGACTAAGTTTTTCCCTAAGGGCAACTCAAGTTTCAAGCTACGGTGCATTCGTTCATGGCGACCATTCTGGGCGGGTCTTCCCGGCATGGTTCGCTCGGGATAAATACCCAGCCGAATCCACCAAACTGCCAGTGTGGATATTCTTGCCAGGCCAGGAGAGGCGAACGGTACCCCGTTGTCCGAACGGATAACTTCCGGCATGCCGTACTCCTGAAAAAGCCTCTCAAAGGCCTGTTTTACAGGCTGGGTCATGATCTTGGGATGGGCCCTGCACGCTAAAATCAGCCGCGACGCATGGTCTGTGACGGTCAAAGGGAAGCACATCTGAGCATTAAGCATCTTGAACTGCCCTTTGTAGTCAGCACACCACGTCTTGTTAGGTTCGTCGGCCTTTCGCATTTGTGCGTGGGAAATGCTGTGTCGGCGTTTGAAGCGCCGCTTTTTGACGAGCCCAAGTCGGTCAAGCCATTGACCGGCCGTACTTGGAGAGGGCCAGGTGACGGAGGGATCTTCCAGCCGTAATAGCTCGAGAAGCTTTTTCGGCCCCCATTTATCGTGAGCCTCCTTCATCGCGACTACACGGGCCAAAATCTCGTCGTCGGTTTTATTTGGGCTGTTGTGAGGTCGCCGGGACAGTTCGGATAAAGACCTCAAATCGCCGTCGTGCCGGGCAATCCACTTATCGACGGTAGGTCGGCTAACGTCAAAGCGGCGTGCCAACTGGCTTTTGGTGAAGTTGCCAGAAAGCCAATCAGCTACCAGCTTGATTCTTTGATTCATGGGGGACTCTTGGTTCCAGGGCATGATCAGTTACCTCCTGATCATGCGTATTAGCCTGTAAACCATGTCCCCGGTTAGAAATGTAAACGATGTCCCCGGTTTGTACCGGGGCTTGCCCCCTCCCACACTTTGTTCGCGTTGGCTCTTAAACGGTTTTGGCCATCCGGCCTGCCAGCAGCGCCCAACCAAACAGCACCAGGCACACGATGATCAGCGGCCACGAGCGCCATTGCAGGTACGGCGTCAGGTTGTGCATCGGCACCACTTCGCCGTAGAGGATACCGCGTTCGAACTGCGGGATCTGCACGGTGATCTGCCCAAATGGGTTGATCAACCCGGTCACGCCATTATTGGTGGCGCGGATCATCCAGCGGCCAGCCTCCAACGCACGCATCTGCGCCATTTGCAGGTGCTGCAACGGGCCGATGGAGCGGCCGAACCAGGTGTCATTGCTGATGGTCAGCAGCAGGTCGCTCTGGGCGGAAAGGCCGGCTGCGAACTCCGGGTACACCACTTCGTAGCAAATGAACGGCGCGATCTGATAGCCCTTGGCTTGCAGCATCGGCTGGTCGGCAGGGCCACGGGCGAAGTCCGACATGGGCAGGTCAAAGAAGGCAATCAGGCCGCGCAGCATATCCTGCAGCGGCACGTACTCGCCAAACGGCACCAGCTTCTGCTTGAGATAGGTACCGTCACCTTCACCCACCACCGTGATACCGTTGAAGTAGCGCTTCTGGTGATGCACTTCCTGGCGAATCGGCACGCCGGTGATCAGCGCGGTGTGCCGGTCAGCCGCAAACTTACCCATCATTCCCAGGTAGCCCTCGACGGACTCCTTGAGCACCGGCACGGCCGTTTCCGGCCACACCAGCAGGTCGACCGGCTTGGAGCTGAAGCTCATGTCGCGGTACAGCGCGAGCTGCGCATTCAACTGCTCGGGGTCCCACTTCATGCTTTGTTCGACGTTGCCCTGGATCGCGGCGACGGTCAGTGGCGCGCCCGAGGGCGTGGTCCAGGCATGATGCTTGAGTGCCAGGCCGATGGCCCAGGGCGCTACCAGTAACACCAGGCCAGCGCCGATAAACCCATTGCGTTTGCCGGCCAGCAGGCGTGGCAGGTTGCACAGCAGGGCCGCCGTCAGCGCCAGGGCAAAGGAAATCAGCCACATCCCGCCCACTGGCGCCAGGCCGGTGAGGGGGCCGTCGAGCTGGCTGTAACCGGAGTACAACCACGGGAATCCGGTGAGGAACCAGCCGCGAAAGGCCTCCTGGCCGACCCATAACGCGGCAAACGTGAGCGCATCCGCCAACGGCGCTTCATTGCGACGCAGCCAGCGCGCCCATAACCACGCGGGCAGGGCGAAGAACCAGGCAATGGCGGCGGTAAACAACAGCATCAGAAACCCCGCCAGCAGCACCGAAGCGCCGCCGAAGTGGTGGATGCTGTAGTAGATCCAGCTGGTGCCGGCGCCAAACAGGCCGAACCCGAAGCACCAGCCACGGCCCAGGGCCTGGCGCGGCGTCAGCTCCCGCAGCCCGACATAGAACAATCCGACCGCAACCAATGCAAACGGCCACAGGTCGAATGGCGCCAGCGCCAGGGTGGTGATGGCGCCGGCCACCACGGCCAGCAGATTACCGGGCCAGCCGGGGCGGGTTAGGCGCTGCATATCAATCCTTAGCGGGCAATAGGTGTCAGGCGAATCAAGTGGATGCGGCGGCTGTCGGCATTCAGGATGCGGAAGCGATAGGCGCCGATCTCGGTGGTTTCGTTACGCTTGGGCAGGTGCCCGAACGCACTCATCACCAGGCCACCGACGGTGTCGAACTCGTCGTCGGAGAATTCGCTGTCGAAGAACTCGTTGAAGTTCTCGATCGGCGTCAGCGCCTTGACCAGGAAGTCACCGCTGGGCAGCGGCTTGATGTAGCTGTCTTCTTCGACGTCGTGCTCATCCTCGATGTCGCCGACGATCTGTTCCAGCACGTCTTCGATGGTCACCAGGCCCGCCACGCCGCCGTATTCGTCGATCACAATGGCCATGTGATTGTGGTTGGCGCGAAATTCGCGCAGCAGCACATTCAGGCGCTTGGATTCGGGCACGAAGGTGGCCGGGCGCAGCAGGTCCTTGATGTTGAAGCTGTCACCGTTCTCCTTGAGGATCAGCGGCAGCAGGTCCTTGGCCAGCAGGACACCCATGACGTCGTCATGGCTTTCGCCGATCACCGGGTAGCGCGAGTGCGCCGAGTCGATCACGGCCGGGAGGAATTCCCGTGGGGTCTGGGTCGCCTTGATGCTGATCATCTGCGAGCGGGGGACCATGATGTCCCGAACCTGCAGGTCAGCCACCTGGATGGCGCCTTCGACGATGGCCAGCGCTTCGCTGTCCAGCAACTTATTCTGGTGGGCCTCGCGCAGCAGCTCCAGCAGCTCCTGGCGGTTTTTCGGCTCGTGGGCAAAAGCCTGGGTCAGTTTACCCAGCCATGACTTTTGCCCGTTGCTCGATCGGTCTTCGCTCATAGCGATTACTCTAAATCCTTTGATGTGACAGTTGAGTGTTGATCAGTTTTCGTCGTCTGCATATGGATCAGGGTGACCCAATTCTGCAAGCAACGTTCGTTCCAGTGCTTCCATTTCCTCGGCTTCTTCATCGTCTATATGGTCGTAACCCAAGAGATGCAAGCAGCCGTGGATGACTAGATGGGCCCAGTGAGCCTCAAGTTCCTTGCCTTGTTCCTTCGCTTCACGCTCGACCACCTCGACGCAGATCACCAGGTCGCCCAGCAGGGGGATATCCAGCAACTCATCGGGTACATCGGCGGGAAACGACAGCACGTTGGTCGCGTAGTCCTTCTGGCGCCAGGTGTGGTTCAGCTCGCGGCCCTCGGGCTCGTCCACCAGGCGGATGGTCAGTTCCGAGTCGGCGCTGCGCTGGCGCAGGGCCAGGGCGCACCATTGACGGAACTGTTCTTCGCTGGGGGCGGGCGCTTCGGTGGCCAGCTGCAGGTCAAGCTCAAGCATCGCGGCGAACGTCCTTGGCCGGTGTGTCATCGCGGTGGTCGAAGCGCTCGTAGGCTTCGACAATGCGCTGCACCAGCGGGTGGCGGACCACGTCCTTGGGCATGAAGTGCGTGAAGCTGATACCCGGCACATCCTTGAGCACCTCGATCACCTGGGCCAGGCCGGACTTGGTGCCTTTGGGCAGGTCGACCTGGGTGACGTCACCGGTGATCACGGCGGTGGAGCCGAAACCGATACGGGTGAGGAACATCTTCATCTGCTCGACGGTGGTGTTCTGGCTTTCGTCGAGGATGATGAAGCTGTTGTTCAAGGTGCGGCCGCGCATGTAGGCCAGCGGGGCGATCTCGATCACCTGGCGCTCGATCAGCTTGGCCACGTATTCAAAGCCGAGCATCTCGTACAGTGCGTCGTAGAGCGGGCGCAGGTACGGGTCGATCTTCTGGGCCAGGTCGCCCGGCAGGAAGCCGAGTTTTTCACCGGCCTCGACCGCTGGGCGCACCAGCAGGATACGGCGTACTTGCTCACGCTCCAGGGCGTCGACCGCACAGGCCACGGCCAGGTAGGTCTTGCCGGTACCGGCCGGGCCGATGCCGAAGTTGATGTCGTTGCCGAGGATTTCCTTGACGTAGCGCTGTTGATTCAAGCCGCGGGGGCGAATCATGCCTTTTTTGGTGCGCAGGGCCACGCTGGCTTCGGCCACCGGGTTGTTGGCCAGGTCTTCGACGGCAGATTCCTGCAGGTACAGGTGCACCGTTTCCGGCGACAGCTCACTACCCTTGGTTTCACGGTAGAGGCGGCGCAGCAGGTTTTCTGCAGACGTGGTGTGTTGGGGTTCACCAATGAGCTCGAACTGATTGCCGCGATTGCGGATCTCGATGCTCAGGCGTTGTTCGATCAGGCGCAGGTGCTCGTCGAACTGTCCGCACAGGTTGGCGAAACGGCGAGCCTCAAAGGGCTCGAGGAGAAAACGATGGGGTTCTGCTATGGGTGCGTTCAAGGTTGCTTTTAGCCGCCCTTTGGCTGTTTAAGTGAAAGAGAGGATAACGCCAGCACGCCGGGTGCGAAAGCACTTAAACGGAGCATATTGGCTGACGGCGATTCTGTAGGAGCGAGCTTGCTCGCGAAAAACGTCAACGGTAACGCGTGCAGCCTGAATATACGCGGTGCCCTCAGGTTTTTCGCGAGCAAGCTCGCTCCTACAGAAACTTGGTTTATTGCACCAGCGACCCGCGCAGCGAGTGCGGTTGCGCCGCATCGATGTGCACGTCGGCAAACTGACCGATCAATGTCGGATTATCGCAACGGAAGTTGACGATCCGGTTGTTCTCGGTGCGGCCCTGCAATTCGCCAGGGTCTTTTTTCGAGTAGTCGGTGACCAGGATGCGCTGGATGGAGCCGACCATTTGTCGGCTGATCTCGAAACCCTGCTGGTTAAGGCGATGTTGCAGCGCGTTCAAGCGCTCTTTTTTCAGCGCTTCCGGCGTTTCATCCAACAGGTCCGCCGCCGGGGTGCCGGGGCGCTGGCTGTAGACGAACGAGTAGGAGAAGTCGAAACCGACGTCTTCGATCAGCTTCATGGTCTGCTGGAAGTCTTTCTCGGTTTCGCCGGGGAAGCCGACGATAAAGTCCGAGCTGATGCAGATGCCTGGCACCGCCGCGCGCAATTTACGCAGTTTGGATTTGTATTCCAGGGCGGTGTGGTTGCGTTTCATCGCCGAGAGGATGCGGTCCGAGCCCGATTGCACCGGCAAATGCAGGTGCTTGACCAGTTCCGGCACGTCGGCATGGGCCTGGATCAGGCTATCGGAGAACTCCAGCGGGTGCGAGGTGGTGTAGCGAATGCGTTCGATGCCATCCACCGCAGCGACCACGCGGATCAACTCCGCCAGGTCAGCCAGGCGCCCGTCGTGGGTCAGGCCGCGATAGCCGTTGACGTTTTGGCCCAGCAGGGTCACTTCGCGCACGCCGTTTTCGGCCAGATGGATGATTTCTGCGAGCACGTCGTCAAACGGCCGGCTGACCTCTTCACCACGGGTGTAGGGCACCACACAGAAGGTGCAGTACTTGCTGCAGCCTTCCATCACCGACACGTAGGCGCTCGGCCCGTCGATACGCGGCTCGGGCAAGTGGTCGAATTTTTCGATTTCCGGGAACGAGACGTCGACCTGGGGCAGCTTGGTGACGCGTGCGGCGTCGATCATTTCCGGCAGGCGGTGCAGGGTCTGTGGGCCGAAGACCACGTCGACATACGGCGCACGGTCGCGGATCGCGGCGCCTTCCTGGCTGGCCACGCAACCGCCGACGGCGATCACCATGTCCGGGTTGGCCAGTTTCAATTCGCGCCAGCGGCCCAGCTGCGAGTACACACGGTCCTGGGCCCGCTCGCGGATCGAGCAGGTATTGAGCAGGATCACGTCGGCATCTTCGGCGCGGGCGGTGACTTCCAGGGCCTGGTGTTCACCCAGCAGGTCGACCATGCGCGAGCTGTCGTACTCGTTCATCTGGCAACCGTGGGTTTCGATATAAAGCTTCTTGGCCATGGGAATCGTCAACTGGTGGTAAAGAACCGCGCATTATAGGGGTCATGTCCATCGGTTCCTAGCACTGTGCATCGGGTGCCATGCTATAGTTCGCGCCCTCTTTTATATCCCCCATGTGTTCCTCACCCACCATGACCAAACGTGAAGCTCCAATCTATAAGGTGATTTTCCTCAACCAGGGCCAGGTGTTCGAAATGTACGCCAAGCAGATCTATCAAAGTGATCTGTGGGGTTTCCTGGAAGTGGAAGAGTTCGTCTTTGGCGAGCGCACACAGCTGGTCGTCGACCCGGGCGAGGAAAAGCTCAAGGCCCAGTTCGAAGGCGTGGTGCGCAGTTTTGTGCCGATGCATTCGATCGTGCGCATCGACGAAGTCGAGCGCCTGGGCACGCCGAAGATCAGCGAAGCCCGGGGCATGAGCAATGTCATGCCGTTTCCGATGCCGATGCCTGAGAAATAGGCTGGGTGTCAGGGCAGGGGTGAGAAGGGCGAGCGCCCATCGGCACTCTGCAGTTCCAGCAGGTAGTTGCGGAAAATCTGCCCCAGTACTTGGGTGGCCACTTCCAATTCATCGCGTTGCATGTGCTCGGCGACTTCGTCGGCGGTGTCCAGCGCGTCTTCGGCGCCGTTGACCGCGGCCATTTTCAGCACGATATAGGCCTGGACGTTATTGGCCGGCACGCCTTCGCCTTTGAAGAACATGGTGCCGAGCTGGAACTGCGCCTGCGCGTGGCCCTGCAGCGAGGCTTTCTCGAAGTAGCTCAAGGCTTTGTTGAGGTCACGGGCGGGGTTTTTGCTGTCGTGGTAGTACTCGCCCAACTCGTATTGCGCCTGCGCATCCCCACCGTCGGCCTGTTTCTGACACGCGCTCAGGGCTTCGGCCTGGCTGTCTGGCTGGGTATTGAGGGTGCAACGACCCATCGCTGGGATTAACAACGAGTTGCCGCCTGCCTGGGCATGTGCCAGCAGCGGCTGAAGGAGCAACAGGCAGCCCAGTACCAGGGTGCGGCCGGTGCGTTTCATGGGAATCGACTTACCTCTGACGGGGCGCGCGGACCCTCTCGGGATCCAATAAGCGCGCATTATGAAATAAGCAGGCCTCTGCTTACAAAGTCTTTACTCGTTTTTCTGCTGCTTGGGCAAGTTATCTGCCGGATTGCAGGTAAATTCTCGGAAAAATAAGGAAATCCCTGTAGGCAAAGTAGCAAATCTGACGCCGCCCACAGCGACGTCAGGTTTTTGCTCCGGCTTATTTCAGTGCGGCGAAGGCGCGTTCGGCGGCATCCAGTGTCAGTTTCAGCTCGGCATCGCCATGGGCGATCGAGGTGAAGCCGGCTTCGAAGGCACTCGGTGCCAGGTACACGCCGCCCTCCAGCATCAGGTGGAAGAAGCGCTTGAACAGGTCGGCATCGCTGCCCATCACATCATCAAAGGTGACGATGTCATCGGCACCACTGAAGTACAGGCCAAACATGCCGCCCGCTTGCGTGGTCACGAACGGGATACCGGCGGCGTCGGCGCGCTGTTGCAGGCCGTCCAGCAGGCGGGTGGTGTAGTCGGTCAGCTCGGCGTGGAAGCCCGGGCGGCTGATCAGGCGCAGGGTGGTCAGGCCGGCCGCCATGGCCAGCGGGTTACCCGAGAGTGTGCCGGCCTGGTACACGGGGCCCAGCGGCGCGATGTGCTGCATGATCTCGCGCTTGCCGCCGAAGCAGCCCACGGGCATGCCGCCACCGATGATCTTGCCGAACGTGCTCAGGTCCGGCGTGACGCCGTAGTGCGCCTGGGCACCGCCGAGGGCAACGCGGAAGCCGGTCATCACTTCGTCGAAAATCAGCACCACGCCGTGCTTGTCGCACTGTTCGCGCAGGCCTTGCAGAAAGCCCGGGGCGGGCGGCACGCAGTTCATGTTGCCGGCCACTGGCTCGACGATGATGCACGCTACGTCCTGGCCGACTTCGCTGAGCATCTGCTCGACGGCGCCGATGTCGTTGAACGGCAGGGTCAGGGTGTGTTTGGCGAACGCTGCCGGTACGCCGGCCGAGCTGGGTACGCCTTGGGTCAGCGCGCCGGAACCGGCTTTGACCAGCAGGCTATCGGAATGGCCGTGGTAGCAGCCTTCGAACTTGATGATGCTGTCGCGGCCGGTGAAACCACGGGCCAGGCGAATCGCACTCATGGTGGCTTCGGTGCCGGAGCTGACCATGCGCACCATCTCCATCGACGGCACGATGCTGCAGACCAGATCGGCCATCTCGGTTTCCATGGCGGTCGGTGCGCCGTAGGACAGGCCGTGTTCCAGTTGCCTGCGCACTGCGTCCAGCACGTCGGGGTGGCTGTGGCCGAGGATCATCGGGCCCCAGGAGCCGACGTAATCCACGTAGCGCTTGTCATCTTCGTCGGTGACGTAGGCGCCTTCGGCATGCTTGAAGAACAACGGCGTGCCGCCCACGCTTTTGAACGCACGCACGGGGGAGTTCACACCGCCGGGGATGTGTTTCTGGGCATCGGCAAACAGGGTTTCGGAACGAGACATGATCGGGCTCTCTAAACTGAAATTTTAAGAAGGTCGTTGAAGGCGCGGGCGCGGCGCGTGACTTCCTGGGTACTGTCGGCACCGAACAGGCCGTGGACCACGGCCAGCAGGTCGGCACCATGGGCCACCAGCGGTCCGGCGTTTTCCAGGGTGATGCCGCCGATCACGCAGATCGGCACATGCAGGCGCTTGCGGGCCTCGGCGAGCATTTCAACGGTGGCGGCCGGAGCGCCCGGCTTGGTGTTGGAATTGAAGAAGCGGCCGAAGGCGACATAGCTGGCGCCTTCTTTTGCCGCCTGTTCGGCCAGTTCGATCTGGCCGTGGCAGGTGGCGCCGATGATCGCCTTGGAACCGAGCAACGCACGGGCCGGCGTCAGTGGGCCATCGGTCTGGCCCAGGTGCACGCCGACGCCCAGGCGCGCGGCCAGGTCGAAGTCATCATTGATAATAAGCTGGGTCTTGTAGCGCGAGCACAGCTCCCGCAGTTTTTCCGCTTCGCGCAGGCGCCGGGCTTCGTCGCTGCTTTTGTCGCGGTACTGCAGCAGGGTCACGCCACCGTCCAATGCCGCTTCGACGTAGGCGAGGAACTTGCCGGCCAACAGTTGGCTGTCGGTAATGGCGTAAAGGCCACGTAGTTTCATCGGGCAGGCCTCTTGCTGTTAAGAGCAGATAGTTACGAGCAGAAATCCAGCGGCAGCCGGCGCGGTACGAACTGGCCCTGGCCGAGTTGTTCGGCATCACGCAGGGTGCGCCAAGTGTAGTTAAGTGCCGACTGCACCGCACTCACCAGCCCTTCGCCTTGGGCGATCCGTCCGGCCAGGGCGCTGGCCAGGGTGCAGCCCGAACCGTGATAGCTGCCGGGCAGGCGCTGGCAGGTAAAGGTCTGGCGCGTGCCATCACGGCTGTAGAGGCGGTTGTGCACTTCGTGCTCATCGCCATGGCCGCCGGTGATCAACAGGTGCTTGATGAACGGCAACAGCTTCTCGGCGCATTCGTCGGCGGTGCCCTCGGGCAGTTCGGCGAGGATACGGGCTTCAGGCAGGTTCGGCGTGGCGATCAGCGACAGCGGCAGCAGCCGCTCGCGCATGGCATAGCCGACTTCGTCCTTGCCCAGGCTGCCGCCGCCGCCGGCGCGCAGCACCGGGTCGCACACGACCGGCAGGTGCGGGTGCGCCTGCAGCAGTTCGACCACGGTGTCGACCATTGCGGTGGAGCCGAGCATGCCCAGCTTGACCGCCGCCACGTCGGAGTCACCGAGGACGGCATTGGCCTGGGCCAGTACCCACTCACGGTCCAGTACGCGGAAATCGCTGACATTGACGGTGTTCTGCACGGTCAGGGCAGTGACGGCCGGGGCCGCATGGCAGCCTTGGGCGAGCAGGGCTTCGATATCTGCCTGCAAGCCGGCGCCACCACTGGGATCATGGCCGGAGAGACAGAGGACAACGGGGCGAGAGCTGTAGATATTCATGGTGCGCGAGCTTACCACCAAACGCTTTTGGCGGGGCCTTCGGGCGATGGTTGAATGTTGTCGCGAAAACGCCGCTTTTTTTGGTGTTTTCTCGTCGATGAAACGCGCTGAAAGCCTTGTTCTAGAGCCTTTCAAAAAATCATTTCAATGGTGTCCAATGGCCTTTAGCGGCTATGCTAAAGTGGATTAAAACAACTTAACTGTACCGCCGGTGTACGTCTTCTCAAAAGGAATGGGGGGCTTTTGACATAACCGGACAGGCCACGCTGGGGCTCTATGCGCTATTTGCTGATCTTATTGTTGTGCGGGCTGCCGATGCTCGCCAGCGCCATCGAGTTCAACCAGGACACCCGAAGCCTGCCGCTGGGCCGAGCCATGCAAGTGCTCGAAGACCCGACCGATGCCCTCACCATCGCCGAAGTAAGCTCCCCCGCCTACGCTGCTCAATTCAAGCACCATGACAACGCCACCCTCAACGCCGGCTATTCGCGCTCAGTGTTCTGGCTCAAGGTCGACCTGCATTACGTGGCCAAGGACCCCCGTGCCCCCCGTACCTGGTTCCTGGAGTTGGCTTACCCGCCGCTGAATCATCTGGACCTGTACCAGAACGATGGCACCGGTAACTATCGGCTGGCCAGCCGCACCGGCAGTGCGCTGCCTTTTTCCAGTCGTGAAGTCAGCCAGAGCAACTACCTGTTCAAGCTCAATTTCGTGCCCGACCAGCAGCAAACGCTCTACCTGCGCCTGCAAAGCGAGGGCTCGATCCAGGCGCCGTTGACGCTCTGGGCCGGCACCGCTTACCTGGAGCAACAACCGCTGCGCCTGTCTGTGCTGGGGGTGATCTATGGCGTCCTGCTGGGGATGCTGGTCTACAACCTGTTCATCTACCTGAGCGTGCGCGACACCAGCTACCTGTATTACATCCTCTATATCGCCTCGTTTGGCCTGTACCAACTGTCGGTCAATGGCGTGGCCGTGCAGTACTTCTGGCCGAACAACCCGTGGTGGGCGAATGCGGCGGTGCCGTTGCTGATCGGTTCGGCGGCGCTGTTCGGCAGCCTGTTCGCCCGCAGCTTCCTGCATACCGCGCAGCACAGCCGCTGGCTCAACCGGCTCTTGCTGGCACTGGCGGTATGCGGCGGCGTAGTGATGGCGCTGGCGCTGCTGACCAGCTACGCCCTGGCCTTGCGCCTGGCGACCGGCCTGGCGCTGGTATTCACCGTGACCATCTTCGTCGCCGCCATCAAGGCCTGGTACTGCGGCCAGCGGGTGGCGCGGTATTTCATTATCGCGTGGTCGGCGTTCCTGCTGGGCGGGGTGGTGAACACGCTGATGGTACTGGGCTACCTGCCCAATGTGTTCCTCACCATGTACGCCAGCCAGATCGGCTCGGCGATTGAAGTGGCGCTGCTATCCCTGGCCCTCGCCGACCGTATCAATGCCATGCGTGAGCAGCAGGCGCAGATCCTGTTCGATGCCAGCCAGAAGCTCGAAGTGCTCAACCAGCAACTGGCCCGCAGCAACCGTCTCAAGGATGAATTCCTCGCGACGCTGACCCACGAACTGCGCACGCCCATGAACGGTGTGATCGGCTCCCTTGAGCTGATGCAAACGGTGTCGCTGGACGACGACCTGGCGCAGTACCAGCAAACGGCCGCCGGTTCGGCACGGGACATGATGCGCATGGTCAACGGCATCCTCACCCTCACCGAATTGCAGGCCGGGCGCCTGAGTGCCCAGCCTCGGGTGTTCAGCCTGCGCGGCGTGCTCGACACCTTGCGCCAGCAATTTACCACCAGTGCCCAAGGCAAAGGCCTGGCATTTTCCATCGATGTGGCCGATGAGCTGCCGGACCGTGTGGTGGGTGACGCCGACAAACTGCTCCAGTGCCTGGATTGCTTGCTGGACAACGCTTTCAAGTTCACCCGCGAAGGCTCCGTGCGCCTGCGGGTGGTGGGTGTACCTCACAGTGATGGCGGCGTGCGCCTGAGCTTCATTGTGACCGACACCGGTATCGGCTTCGCCTTCCTTGACGAGGCGACCTTGTACCAGCGCTTTTTCCAACTCGATGGCTCCATGACCCGCGAATATGGCGGCCTGGGCATCGGCCTGGCCATCTGCCGGCAATTGATCGAGCTGTTGGGCGGGCGCCTTACCCATCATTCCGAGCCGCACAAGGGCAGCCGCTTCCAGCTGGACGTGAACGTCAGCCCGGTGCCGCCGGAAGCAAAACCGGCGCCCGGCCGGCAACGCGCGCCCCAGGATTGCGCGGTATTGCTGGTGGATGACAACAGCGTCGGCCAGTTGGTGGTGCGCGGCATGTTGCTCAAGCTGGGTTACCGGGTGAAAACCGTGGACAGCGGCCCGGCGGCGTTGGCGGCCTTGCAGGGGCAAAGCTTTGACGCGGTCTTGCTGGATGTGCCCGAAGGCGGCTTCTCGTTGTGTTGTCAGATTCGTGCACTGCCGGGCTGCGGTGAATTGCCCGTGATCGCCTTGAGTACGTCGCTGAATACGTCCGAGCGCGAGCGCGGTCATGGCATCGGCATCACCGACCGCCTGGCCAAGCCGGTGCGCTTCGAGGCGTTGCAGGCGGTACTGGAGCGCCACTTGTTGAGCGCGCTCGAGGGCGAAAGCGCCGGGCATTCGGCGGGTATGCCACTTTTTTAACCCGGATGACGGTGCTTAACTGAAAAAACCGGCCTCAATCGATCTGCGCCTTTCTTTCTGGGTAGGTGTGCATTCGACAGGGCCTTTTTCCAGGAGGCCCGTCATGAACCTGCATCAGTTCGCCGAAACCCACGACGTCACCAACCAGCCGCCCTCCCTGGACGGCACCAACCTGTACCGCATCGACGTGCCCCTGCAAGACTGGTCGCGGCGCTTTGGCGCCGGCTGGGCGCAGGCGCGCATCGATGCCTACGGGGCGTTGGCCGGCGGGCCGCTGATGGCGGCCGGGTTCCTGGCCAACCAGAACAAACCGGTGTTCAGCAGCCATGACCGGTATGGGCATCGCATCGACCTGGTGGAGTTTCACCCGGCCTACCACGAGCTGATGCGCTCCGCGGTCGAGCATGGCCTGCCGTCGTTGCCGTGGGCCCATCCACAGTCCGGTGCCCATGTGGCGCGTGCGGCCATGACCTACCTGCACAGCCAGGCTGAGGCCGGCACCGGCTGCCCGCTGACCATGACCTTCGCTTGCGTCCCGGCCCTGCGCTTGCAACCGGACCTGGCGCAGACCTGGCTGCCGAAAATCCTCAGCACCCACTATGACCCGCGCAATGTCGGCATTGCCCACAAGGCCGGTGCAACCATCGGCATGGCGATGACCGAGAAGCAGGGCGGCACCGACGTGCGCGCCAACACCAGCCGCGCCTATCCGGTGGGCGCCGGCGGGCCCGGGCAAGCCTATGAGCTGGTCGGTCACAAGTGGTTCTGCTCCGCGCCGATGTGCGATGCCTTCCTGACCCTGGCCCAGACCGACAAAGGACTGAACTGTTTCCTGCTGCCCCGGCACCGCCCGGATGACACCCGCAACGAGTTCTATATCCAGCGCCTGAAAAACAAATTGGGCAACTGCTCCAATGCGTCCAGTGAAGTGGAGTTTCGTGGGGCCCTGGCCTGGATGATCGGTGAAGAGGGGCGTGGCGTGCCGACCATCATCGAGATGGTCGCCATGACCCGCTTCGATTGCATGGTCGGTTCCAGTGCCTTGATGCGCCAGGCGCTGACTCAGGCCAGCCATCACTGTGCTCATCGCCGGGTCGGTGGCCGTGTGCTCAGCGAGCAACCGCTGATGCAAAACGTGCTGGCCGACCTCGCTCTGGAAAGCGAAGCCTCGCTCGCCTTGAGCATGCGCATGGGCTGCGCCCTGGACAATCTGGGCGATGAGCGGGAAGCCAAGTTCGCTCGGCTGGTGACGGCGGTGGGCAAGTATTGGATCTGCAAGCGCGCCCCGGCAATGATCAACGAAGCCGCCGAATGCATGGGCGGCGCGGGCTACGTGGAGGACAGCATCCTGCCGCGCTTGTACCGTGAGGCACCGGTGAATTCGACATGGGAAGGTTCCGGCAATGTGCAATGCCTGGACGTGCTGCGCGCACTCTCCAAGGAGCCCGGTGTGCTGGAAGCGCTGTTTGTCGAACTCGGTGACGGGCATGGAGATAAGCAGCTGGCACGGCATATCGAACACCTGAAGTCGGCGTTCATGGACACCCAGGACATCCAGTACCGCGCGCGGCAGTTGACCGAGGATATTGCCGTGGCGCTACAGGCCAAGTTGCTGCTGGAGGCCGGTCATGCGGCGGTCAGCGATGGTTTTATCGCCAGCCGTTTGGGCCAGTCGTCTGGCCGCGTCTACGGCACCTTGCCGCGTGGCGTCGATGTCGGGGCCATCGTCGCGCGCTCAAGCCCCAATGTATCTGAATAAACACGGTCCAAATGTGGGAGGGGGCTTGCAGCCATCTTGAGAGGACACTCCAATTCAAGGTTTGCGTCTGACAGGGATACAGGCAAGATAAAGGCCTGCAAGTCAGAACACAGGATGCTTACCGTGACCGAAGCTTTTGTTGTCGTTCAAACCGCCGAAGAGGCCGTGGATCGGCTGGCGGCCCTGCATGAGCGGGCTACCGGCGCGCTCAATCAAGCCCTCAAGCAATACCTCAAGGACCGCGTCGAACCCGACGCCGAACAACGCGCGCTGTTTCGCTATCCGGAACTGCGCCTGACTTACCACTGCCACGGCGAAGTCCCACAGACTACCCGGGCGTATGCCAAGGTCCAGTTACCTGGGACCTACAGCGTAACCGTCACGCATCCGGCGGCGTTCCGTAAGTATTTGCTGGAACAACTGGTGCCGCTGATGCACGACTTCACCGTGACGGTGGAAGTGGGCGTCAGCCAGCAAAACATTCCATACCCTTACGTAGTGGAGCAGGGCGACGAACTGGCCGGCTCCGGTGTGACCGCCGCGACCTTGGCGCGCGTGTTCCCCAGCACCGACCTGTCGGCCGCCACTGACGGCATCGCCGATGGCCTGTATGACTGGGAAAACACCGACCCGCTGCCCCTGGCGCTGTTCGATGCGGCGCGCGTGGACTTTTCCCTGCGTCGGCTGGTGCATTACACCGGCAGCGACTGGCGCCATGTGCAGCCGTGGATCCTGCTGACCAACTACCACCGCTATGTCGACCAGTTCATCCTGCATGGCCTGGAACAATTGCGCAGCGACCCGCGTTTTATCCGCATGGTGCTGCCGGGCAACGTCATCATCGACAAGAGCATGGACCACGGCGAAGCCTCGGCGATTGCCGCCGGCGTAGTGTGGCACCGCTACCAGATGCCGGCCTATCACCTGCAGGCCAGCGATGGCCACGGCGTGACCCTGGTGAACATCGGTGTCGGCCCGTCCAACGCCAAGAACATCACCGACCACCTGGCGGTGCTGCGTCCGCATTGCTGGCTGATGATTGGCCACTGTGGCGGCCTGCGCCAATCCCAGACCATCGGCGACTACGTACTGGCCCACGCTTATATGCGCCGCGATGGGATTCTCGACCGGGTGGTACCGCCGAACATCCCGATCCCGGCCCTGGCCGAAGTGCAGATGGCCTTGCAGCAGGCGGCGGCGAATGTCACCGGTGAGAAAGGCGAAGAGCTGAAAAAACGCCTGCGTACCGGCACCGTGCTGACCTACGACGACCGCAACTGGGAACTGCGCTGGGCCCAGGAACGGCCGTTGATCAACCTGTCCCGCGCCGTGGCGGTGGACATGGAAAGCGGCACCATCGCTGCCCAGGGCTACCGCTTGCGCGTACCGTACGGCACGTTGTTGTGTGTGTCGGACAAGCCGCTGCACAGCGAGATCAAGCTGCCGGGTTCGGCCAACGCGTTCTACGAACGTGCGGTCAGCCAGCACTTGAAGATCGGCATCGAGGCGGTGGACCTGTTGCGTACCGAACTCAACTCGCTGCACTCGCGCAAACTGCGCAGCTTCGACGAGCCGCCGTTCCGCTAAGCGGTTGGGATGGTCATTTAGCGGTCAGGCCACTAGCATTGTCGGTCCTGACCGTTAGATGTTCCTTTGCCATGTCCCGTCCCACCCGTCCCGATTCGCGCCGCCCTGGCGTGAAACCTCCGTATTCTGCCGCGCGCCGTGTTGCCAAGGCGCCACCGGCCGAGCCGAAGTTGGTGCTGTTCAATAAACCCTTCGATGTGCTGACCCAGTTCAGCGACGAAGGCGGGCGCGCGACGCTCAAGGACTTTATCGACATCCCCGGCATCTACCCGGCAGGCCGCCTGGACCGTGACAGCGAAGGTCTGTTGTTGCTGACCAACGACGGCCAGTTGCAGGCGCGTATTGCCGACCCCAAGCACAAGCTGGCGAAAACCTACTGGGTGCAGGTGGAAGGCGAACCCACCGAAGCATTGCTGCAACGCCTGCGCGACGGGGTGGAACTCAACGACGGCAAAACCTTGCCCGCCGAGGCCCGGCGTCTGGATGAACCGGCGTTATGGCCGCGCAACCCGCCGGTGCGCTTTCGCAAAAACCTACCGACGTACTGGCTTGAGCTGGTGATTCGAGAGGGGCGTAATCGCCAGGTTCGGCGCATGACCGCCGCCGTGGGCCTGCCGACCTTGCGCCTGGTGCGGGTGCGTATTGGCGATTGGACAATCGACGGCCTGGACCAAGGCCAATGGAAGGAAGTACCTGCGCGTTTATAAAGCGCCAGACTCGATGAGGCCGATCACCACGCTCTTGATGATGAACGCGGCCACGCCCAGGCCCAATACGAAAAACAGGATGAACGAACCAAAGCGCCCGGCCTTGGATTTCTTCGCCAGGTCCCAGACGATAAAGCCCATGAAAATGATCAGGATAGTGACCAGGCCGGTCATCATCCATTCTTCGAACAGGGCGGGGTCGATGTTGTTCATGGGCTCTTCCAACGGGGCAGGCGGCAAGTATACGGCAGCGTCACAGGCGCAACATTGACCTGCGTCGGTGCGTCGCACGCAGACTTCACTGTTGAAACACAGGCCAAATGTGGGAGGGGGCTTGCCTCCGATAGCGGTGTGTCAGGCTGTGTATCTGGTGACTGATACTCCATCGGGGGCAAGCCCCCTCCCACATTTGATCTTCATTGTTCATGGGATCAGGTGCGCAGGTGGGTCAGCGGCAGCTCGGTGCTGTTGAGCACCTGGTTCAGCACAAAGCTCGAGCGCACGCTGGTCACGCCTTCGATCCGAGTGAGGTGGCCCAGCAGCAGTTTCTGATAGTGGTCCATGTCCGGCACCACCACTTTCAACTGATAGTCAGCATCCATCCCCGTCACCAAACTGCATTCCAGCACCTGGGGCAGGGTGCGGATGGCTGCTTCGAAGTTCTCGAAACGCTCGGGGGTGTGGCGGTCCATGCCGATCAGCACATAGGCCGTGAGGCTCAGGCCGAGCATCTTGCGGTCGAGCAGGGCGACCTGGCGCGCGATGTAGCCGTCGTCCTCCAACTGCTTGACCCGGCGTGAGCAGGGCGAAGGCGACAGGCCGATACGCTCGGCCAACTCCTGGTTGGAGATCCTCGCGTCGCGCTGCAATTCCGCCAAAATACTCAGGTCGTATCGGTCAAGCTTGCTCATCGGGTTGGCCTTTGTCGTAACTATTGCGGTGAATTATCCATGAAGGGTTAAAAATTGCGCAAGCACTGTTTATTGACGCAATCTTCGCAATCATCTGTCCGGCGCTGGCCTGTATCTTTATCAACAGAATCACCGCCTGGACAACAGTCCACAGCAGCTCGCCCAATCAGGCGTGCTGCGGCCGCCACCCCAGCAGGGTCGAGCCGGCCTCCAGGCTGCACACTGTCCACAAGACGGCGTGAGGTGAGCCAACGTCAAAAGCGTTGAGCATGGACGAAGTTCTCAAGGGGTGGCCGACGGGTCACCCCTTTTCTTTTGCCTTAAGAAAATTGTTCTTGTGACTGATAACCTGTCTCAGAACCGGGTGAGGCTTTTCCAGTCTTATCTATGAGGCCGGACCTTCCAGGCCCTTATCCGCAGTGAGGAATAGCATGAAGCGCATCTGGCGTATGGCAGGTGTAGGTTTGCTGATAGTCACCGTCGGCACGCAAGTGATGGCCGACGAGCCGCGCCCTGAGGGGGGCGGCCAGCATGAAAGAGGGCCGGAGGGTAACGAACAGCCGCGCCCGCAGAATAACCAGCCGCGTCCACAGAACAATCAACCCCGGCCGGAAAACAATCAGCCCCGTCCACAGAACCCGCATTTTGATCGTGCCGAGCAACCGCCCCACGGCGGGCAGTGGCAAGGTCGCCCGCCAGGTGCCGAACAGCCTCGGCCAGCCCCGCAGCCTGCGAATAACCTGCCGATCCAGAGTCGCCCCGATACCGTGCGCCAGACCCAGGAGCCGCGTCAGGGTTACTACCGTGACATTCCTCGACGCAACGACGACAACCGCAATTGGGAGGCCGGCGGCCCAGGTTCGCGGCCGGGCTACAACGGGCATCCCAACGATAACCGCTGGCCAGGTCGCCCCGATGGCCATGGCAACGGCTGGGGCCCTGGCCCGCAATATCGTCCCGGTTATACCGTCGACCGCTTCCCCGACCGCAATTACCGCGTGCCGTACCGTGGCCAGGATTACTTCTTCTCCGGCGGCTACTGGTACCGCCCCCAAGGCCCGCGCTATGTGGTCGTGGCGCCGCCGTATGGCATCCGCGTGCATTACTTGCCCGACTACGCGCGTGAAGTGTGGGTGGGTGGTTCGCTGCTATTCCTGGCCGCCGGCGCCTACTACGCCTACGAACAAAGCACCCAGCAATACGTAGTGGTACAACCGCCGACGCAAGTGCTGGCACCGCAGCCAGCACCCCAAGGCAATGGTTATGATGTGGTGGCCTATCCCGCCAACGGGCAGTCACCGGCGCAAGTGCAGCAGGACGGCTACGACTGTTATCGCTGGGCAGTGCAACAAAGCGGCTTCGACCCGCAGGCCGTCACCTACGCGCCTGACCCGGCGGTGGTGCAAACCTACCGCCAGGCCCAGGGCAACTGCCTGAGCAGTCGCGGGTATCAGGTGCAATAGGGACAGCTGCAAGCTTCAAGCTTCAAGCTTGCGGCTTATAGCTTGCAGCTTGTACCTGATCCGCAGGATCCGCATGCACCAGCACTTCGGCGCGCGGGTAGGCTGCGTGAATGGCATCGGCGGCCTGGTCGCTGATGCCGTGGGCCACTGACAGCGTCAGCTCCCCCGGTAGTTCCAGGTGCAACTGCACGAACCAGTGGTTGCCGGAGATGCGCGTGCGCAGGTCATGGGCACCCAACACCCCCGGTACGCTTCGCGCCAGTTCCAGCATGTGCTGGCTGACGTCCGGCGGCAGTTCCTCGTCCATCAACACCGCAAAGCTTTCCCTGGCGATCTGGATTGCGCTCCACAAAATGTAGGCGGCGATGCCCAGGCCGAACCAGGCGTCGACTTGATGAAAGCCTATGCCCGCCAGCACCAGCGCCACCAGGATGCTGCCGTTGAGCAGCAGGTCCGAGCGGTAGTGCAACGAGTCCGCTCGCACGGCATTGGAGCCGGTTTCGCGCACAACCCGGTGTTGCAGCATCAGCAGCGCCACGGTCAGTACCAGGGAAAACACGATCACCCCAATGCTCAGCCACGGCGCGCCAACCGGTTCCGGATGCTGCAGGCGCTCGTAGGCCTGCAAGGCGATCAACACCGCACTGCCACCAATGAACAACGCCTGGGCCATGCCCGCCAGCGACTCCGCCTTGCCATGGCCGTAACGGTGATCGTCATCGGCCGGGCGCAGGGCGTAATGCACGGCCAGCAGGTTCAGCAGCGAGGTCACGCCATCGAGCAGTGAGTCGGTCAACCCGGCGAGCATGCTCACCGAGCCGCTGAGCCACCAGGCAATCGCCTTGGTGACGATCAACGCACAGGCCACGCCCACCGAGGCGCGGGTGGCCAGGCGTAATAGCCGGGCGTGTTCGGGACTGCTGGTCATAAACGATCCTTAGGCGGCGGGTTGCAGGCCCAGGAGCGCAAGTTGTTGCACGCTGCCCTTGAACTGGATCATGCGTGGATCGTCCAGCGGCAGGGTGCGACCGGTTTCCTTCTGGATGATGCTTTGCAGCTTGGCGTTGTCGACCTTGCCGTCGGCGCCGATGGCTTCGTGGAGTTTTTCCGGGTCAACCTGGGCAGTCTTGCCGGGTTCGAAATAGATCGCGCCCGTGGCGAAGTCGACGCCGAATGCGATCAGGCCAGGGATCACGTAGAACAACAGGCCCACGGCATCGAGCACGGCAATGGTCGGGTCGATCTTGCCATCGATCTGGCCACGGCGGTCGGGGTAGAAAATCGACCCGCAGGCGGTGAGTTGGCTCAGCAGGGTGACGGCGAGGACACCGCCGATGACACGGGAAGCGATACGCATGGAAAATCTCCTGTAAGAGCGAGCTTGCTCGCAAAAGAGGCTAAAAATAACGCTTGGGCTTGAATGTGCGTGGTGCTCTTGGACTTATGCCGTCGGCATCAACATCTGATACTTGGAACGCCGTAAACAATCTGAAACGTCACAAATAATTATATGCAGTAGCAATCTACTGCTTGCTTGTTATGCAGGCCGTGACATATATTGCCGCAACATTACAGAAGAGCTCTACAGCGTTGACCTTATGAAGCTTACCAAAATTCGCACGGCAGTGGTTTTTAGAAGCAACCCACCTCAGGAAAATCCAGACGGCAATGTGCGTGCGGTAGCGATCAGAGACCTGGTATCAAGCAAGCCACTGCATTGGCATGAACTCCCTCGCGTGTGGCTGGATGAAAAATATCTGTCCCATTGCCTGCGTCCAGGCGACGTTGTCCTGCCCTCACGCGGAGACTATTACAAAGCCTGGTTTTTTGAGGGCGCTGAAGAGCCTGTGTTTCCAATGGGGCAGTTGAACGTAATTACCCCCGAAACCAACTTGAATGGTCGTTTCCTTGCCTGGTATCTCAATCAGCCCGCAACGCAGGTAAAGATAAGTGTGATGTTGACGGGTACCGGCATTAAGGCACTCACCAAATCGGCCCTGCTTTCCTTGGAAATCGAAGTTCCGGCGATGGACAGGCAAAAGCAAATTGCTGAAATGGACGAGACCACGGAAAAGATGGCCGCTATCAGGCACCGTTTGAGCGAGCTTGATCGATTGGAAACGACATTTCTCACTAACCTCATTTTGCGAGAGGGGGTTCGCCATGCTTGATCAAGACAGGAAAGGTGAAATTGACGAGGCTGTTTTGCGAAGTGCCGATGTCTTTCGCGGGTACGGTGATCCGATTGAAAGCGTCAGCTTCACCATGGCGCTGCTCTTGCTCAAGTACTTGTCCGATGTGCTTCTTGACGAGCCTCGCAAAGAACATAAAGCGATGGAGGACGCGCGCTTTATTGTGCCTGAGAAAGCGGACTTCTATCGATTACTGAGCAATGCTCGCGAGCCGGGAAATGGCAATCGTCTGAACCAGGCTCTTGCTGCATTGCAGAGTGCTAATTACGAATTGAAAGATGCCTTTCTGGGCATAGATTTCGACTCCATCGTACTGGGTAATGAGACGCCAAAAGACCGTGCCCTGGGTAGCCTGCTTCACGCATTAAATTGTGACGCGCTGGATTTTCGCCCTGTTCGAGATGGCGCGAAAGAGGCTGCAGCTTGGGCGTGTGACGCGGTTTTGACGCATGCCTCAAGCAACAGTGGTAAGCGAGGTGGTGAGTTTTTCACGACGCCGCAGATTTCCAGGTTGATGGCTCGTTTGATGCGGCCCGTAGGGGGTGAACGCATAAGTGATCCGTTTTGTGGCGTGGCTTCCACACTGATTGCCTGCAACGAATATGCTCTGAAATCGCCTTGCACGTGGGGGTGTTCACTCTATGGGCAAGAAGCTAACGGCAGTACTTTATCGTTGGCGCGGATGAGTATGATCCTTCACGGTGAAACCCATTTTCGGCTGGAGTGGGGAGATACGCTACGCAATCCAAAGTTGGTGGAGGCGAACGGCGATCTGATTAAGTTTCAGGTGGTGGTCTCTCATCCTCCCTTTTCCGTTCGGGACTGGGGCCATGAAGATGCTGAGAGAGATGGATATCGGCGTTTTTGGCGAGGTGTTCCTCCGCGCACTTCGGGTGACTACGCGTACATAAGCCACATGGTTGAAACGCTCGCATCTGAAGTTGGGCGCATGGCTGTGCTCGTGCCTCTGGGGGTGCTTTTCAGAGGCGCCGCAGAGCTGCAAATCAGAAAGCAATTTATCGAAGAGAATTTGGTTGATGCAGTGATTGGTCTGCCGGCCAAAATGCTGTCGTACACATCAATCCCGTTGGCAATTCTGATTCTGCGTAAGAACAAGTCGGGTGATGATGTGCTCTTTATAGATGCCAGTCGTGATTTCCAGCCAGGAAAGATTTGGAACTCGCTGCGCGATGCTGATCTGGATCGAATTGAGCAGACTTACGATAACCGCCAAAGTGTAGAGCGTTATGCAACGCTGGTTTCACGCACGGAAATTGAAGCGAATGATTACAACCTCAATGTGGCCCGCTATGTCGAGATAGCCGAGGATGAAGAGCAAATTGATTTAGCGATCTTGCGGGCGGAGCGTGCTCAACTCAAAACAGAACTTGAAACACTTGAGGCGAGGTTGACACAGCTTCGTGAGTGGGTCGGTCATGTCTGATCATTAACGGATCGGTGAAAATCATCAGAAACAAAAAAGCCCACCGAAGGGTGGGCCTTTTTTTGAATCACTTTCGTACGTCCGTGGGGGGAGGCTTTCGCCAACAAGTCCCTCGGCTAGTGAGTCGACTATAGGGAAGTACTGGGATGTCGTCAATGTCATTGTCATCGACAGCTACGTGCGCCGTCCAGCCAGAGATGGCTGCGGCGGCGCAGATTGCGGGCTTGGAGCCTATTCTCTTTATGGGAGCTGTACCCGAGATGCGCCACCTTCAAGCCTTGCGAGCGTCTCTTTCAGAGGCAAGAATTGCGACGTATGAGTCGGCCACTGTGGGTGCGGGTTTGCCAATAGAGCGTGCAGTAGAGCTTTATGCATGGAATGCGCAAGTATCCGGTGTCTTTCTGATCCCCTTACATATCTGCGAAGTGGTTGTACGAAATGCTGTCTCCGAGGCGCTGATTCTTAGATACGGGTCTGAATGGCCGTGGAGTGTTGGCCTGTTGCGCAGCCTTCCTACTGGCGCAGGGGCGAGATACGACGCGAAGATGGACCTGGGTCGAACCCGTGAAAAGCACCGAACAACGGGTGGCGTTGTTACAGAGCTCAAAAATGTATTTTGGGAAAAACAATTCACCAAGCGAAATGATCAGCGGCTATGGGAGCCCTATCTTTTCCAATTGTTTCCCAACCTTGATCCCAGTGGATCAGTGAAACTCCATCGACAGCGAATTGCTTGCGACTTGGAGACGATACGCCACCTGCGAAATCGAATTGCCCATCACGAGCCTATTTTCAATCGCAATCTCCACAGCGATTTACAGAAAATTTGTGAGCTGGTCGAGTTCCGTTGTTCTGATACGGCATCCATGATGCTCCAGGCTCAGCGTGTAATGGAGGTTCTGAAAGCGCGACCGTTTTGAGTCGTGCATTAGAAAGGGCATTGTTATCATTCCCGACCTATTCGGGAGCCAGTATGAATTCGTTGCCCATTGATGATGTTTTACCCGCCCTGCGTGACGCCTTGGCGAATCGCCATGAAGCCGTGCTGGAAGCGCCGCCCGGCGCCGGTAAAACCACCCGCGTGCCCTTGGCCTTGTTGAATGAGCCTTGGCTGGCGGGGCAGACCATCCTGATGCTCGAACCCCGGCGCCTGGCCGCCCGTGCCGCCGCGGAACGCCTGGCCAGCGAACTGGGGGAGAAAGTCGGTGAAACCGTCGGCTATCGCATCCGTCTCGACAGCAAGGTCGGGCCCAACACGCGCATCGAAGTGGTCACCGAAGGCATCCTCACCCGTCGTTTGCAGGACGATCCGGCACTGGACGGTGTCGGTCTGCTGATCTTCGACGAATTCCACGAGCGCAGCCTCGACGCCGACCTGGCACTGGCCTTGAGCCTGAACGGCCGCGACCTGTTTCGCGACGAGCAACCGCTGAAAATCCTGCTGATGTCCGCCACCCTTGAAGGCGAGCGCCTGGCCAGCCTGCTGGACGATGCGCCGATCCTGCGCAGCGAGGGGCGCATGTTCCCGGTGCAGATGCGTTGGGGGCGGCCGTACCAGGCCGGTGAATTTATCGAGCCGCGCGTGGTGCAAACCATCCTCGAAGCCCTGCACGATGAAACCGGCAGCGTGCTGGTGTTCCTGCCGGGTCAGGCGGAAATTCGCCGGGTCAACCAGCAACTGGCCGACGCCCTGGGGAATAGCCCTGACGTGTTGCTTTGCCCGCTGCATGGCGAGCTGGACCTCAACGCCCAGCGCGCGGCCATCGATCCGGCACCGGCCGGTAAACGCAAAGTGGTGCTCGCCACCAACATCGCCGAGACCAGCCTGACCATCAACGGCGTGCGTGTGGTGATCGATGCCGGGTTGGCGCGAGTGCCGCGTTTCGACCCCGGCAGCGGCATGACCCGCCTCGACACCCAGCGCATCTCCCGCGCCAGCGCCACCCAGCGCGCGGGCCGGGCCGGGCGGTTGGAGCCGGGGGTGTGTTATCGGTTGTGGTCCGAAGACCAGCATGAAGGGCTGGCCGCGTATGGCAGTGCGGAAATCCTCGCCGCCGACCTCGCTGGCCTGGCCTTGCAGCTGGCGCGCTGGGGCGTCACGCCCCCACAGCTCGTGTGGCTCGATGTGCCACCCACCGCCGCCTATGCCCAGGCCCAGGATTTGCTGGTACGCCTCGGGGCCTTGAATGACGAAAAACTCACGGCACATGGCCAGAAGATGGCCGAGCTGCCGGCCCATCCACGCATCGCCCATTTGTTGCTGCGCGGGCAGGACCTGGGGCTGGCGGCCACGGCCTGTGATGTCGCGGCACTGTTGGGCGAGCGCGATATTTTGCGTGGTGGCGGCGCGGATTTGCACAGCCGCCTGGCGCTGATGTCCGGTGAAGAGCGTGCGCGCGGTACTCAAGGCGGCGTGCAACGCGCCAAGCAACTGGCGCGGCAATACCGTGGCCATTTGAGAGGCCAGGCGACCCGGCCGGTGGCCGACCCCGACCACCCGCGCTGGCTCGGCGCCTTGCTGGCGCTGGCCTACCCGGACCGTGTCGCCCAGCAACGTCGCCCCGGCGGTGCCGAATATCGCCTGGCCAATGGCCGCGCGGCATTATTCGCCGAGGCCGACAGCCTGATGAAACAACCTTGGCTGGTGATCGCCGACCTCGGCAGCCGCCAGGGCCAGCGTGAAGAGCGTATTTATCTGGCGGCGGACTTCGATCCGGCGCTGTTCGACACGGTGCTCGCGGAACAAGTGCGCAACGTCGATCAACTGGACTGGGACGAGCGCGAAGGCGTGCTGCGCGCCGAACGCCAGCGCAAAGTCGGTGAACTGGTGCTCAGCCGCGAACCGCTCACCGGCCTCGACGAAGCCGCGCGCAGCCAGGCGCTGGTCAACCTGGTGCGGCGCAAAGGCCTGGAGCTGCTGCCCTGGACCCCGGAACTGCGCCAATGGCAATCCCGCGTCCTGCTGTTGCGCCAGTTGGACGCCGGCAAAACCAGCGAATGGCCCGACGTCAGCGACAGCGCCCTGCTCGCCGGCCTGGAGCACTGGCTGATGCCCTACCTGGGCAAAGTCTCGCGCCTGAGTCACTTCGCCAACCTGGATATCTCCAGCTACCTGCACAACCTGCTGCCCTGGCCGCTGCCCCAGCGCCTGGACGAACTGGCACCGCAGCATGTGAAGGTGCCATCGGGTTCATCGGTGCGGTTGGACTACAGCGAACAGCCGCCGATCCTGGCGGTGCGCTTGCAGGAACTGTTCGGCCTGGCCGACACCCCGCGCATTGCCGGCGGGCGCCAAGTGGTGAAGTTGCACCTGCTGTCCCCGGCGCGGCGGCCGGTGCAGGTGACCCAGGATCTGGCGAACTTCTGGCGCAGTACCTACGCCGAAGTGAAGAAGGATCTGAAGGGCAGGTATCCCAAGCATTACTGGCCGGATGATCCGCTGATAGCCGAGCCGACCGCGCGGATCAAACCCCGAAAGTAAGCGTGGCAGAGATTCAAATGTGGGAGGGGGCAAGTCGAATCGTCGCACCGGCCCTCCCACATTAATCTTGTTGTGTGGGTTATTGCGCGGCGGGCAACAGGAACCGCGCAATCACCGGCAGATGGTTGGAAATACGCAACGTATCCTCCTGCCGCACCTTGGCCTCCACCCGCTTGATCCGCGGGCTGTAGAACAGGTAATCGACGGTGCGATCCGGGCCATCGATGCTCGGGTCATTGGGAAAGTACGTCAGCCATTTCTCACGATCAATCCCACTGGATTGGCTGTTGCTCGGGATCATCGGGTACTTGTCCCACAGTAAATGCAGCTCGCTGTCCGGCGAATACTGCCCGCGCTTACCCGCCTCCAAACGCAGGAACTGCCCCAGGGGCAGCAGGTTGAAATCGCCGCCGATCAGCCAGGGCGTGCCACGGCCTTCGAATTTATCCAACAGCTTGACCGTGCTGATGACCTGTTCCTGCACCGCACTGCGCCCCGGCGCGTCGCCATCCAGGCGGGTGTTGAGCACCGCCAGTTGGCCGCCATCGCTCAGCGGCAGGTAGGTCAGCAGCAAGGCCGGCTTGGGTTGGAACTGGCTGCTGATGATATTGGCCTCGGGCGCCGGCAATTGCAGGCGTTCGGCGTGTTCGATCTGGTAGCGGCTCAGGGTGGCCAGCTTGCGGCCGACGCTGCCGAAGATATGCCGGTCGGGCACGAAGTCGGCTTTCCAGTCGAAGGCCTGGGCACTGCACGGGTAGAGGTCGACCAGGCGCTCCTGCAAAAGCGCCAGTTGGTCCTGATAGTGGGAAGGCTTGGCGTTTTCGTCGAGTTCCTGCAACAGCAGGATGTCGGGTTGTTCATCGCGAACCACCCGCGCCACTTCGTCGAGGCTGGCGGCCATGTCCTCTACGGTGGGGCGGTCGTCCGGGCCGCTGCCGTCGGCAGTGTCGTACCAGAACACGTAGTTCTTGCCGGCCAGGTATTGCACGTTCCAGGTCATGACCTTGAGCGCCTGCCCGGGCAACAGGGTTGGCGCACGGGGCGCGACGCAACTGACGGGCAGGGTCTCCTTGGCGGCGGGGCGCCAGGTCAGGCTGTAGATCAGGGCCGTCAGCAGGCTTGCGACGATCAGCAGGCCCAGCAGGGTGATGCGCAATAAACGGGTCATCGGCTCGGCTTATGGCGTTTCAGGAGTGGCGTGGAGCATATCACCGCGCGTCGGCATCGCCACCGATCAGCATGAATAAACGGAACAGCACCACGCTGGTGAACAGTTGCAGGAAGCTGTGGGCGCTGTCCATCAACAGCCCCAGCAACGGCGCGGGGTTGGGATAGGCCGCGACGCTGGCGCCCTTGAGCAGCCACAGGGGCGTCATGACACACAGCAGGCACACCAGGATTCGCCAGAAATGCCCACGGGTCAGGCGCAGACTTTCCTTCATCGCCTCCAGCGCCGGCATGCCGCGCAATACCAGCAGGTACTCGGCGAACGCCAACACCACCATCAGCCACAGGCCCGGCAGGAAATACAGCGACAGGCCCAGCAGAATCAGGAGGGTACTCATGGCGGTCAGCAGGGCGAAGCGCGGCCACAGGGTCAGGGCCATGGCCCAGATGTCCTTGGTGCGCGGCGACTCGCCACGGGTGCGGGCGTCGAGAAACAGGATCAAGGCACCGGTGTACAGCGGGTACACCAGCAAGCCCACCACCACGCTGTAGCCGGGGAACGCATCCGCGCCGAGCGTGTGGTCGAGCAGCTGTTGCAACAGGGCTTCGAGGATCACCAATGGCAGGCACAGTTGGACGATTGCGCCCAGGTTGCCTCGGGTAAAACGGAAGGAGTCACGCAATACGTCTAACGGATTCATCGGGTTCATCGCAGGCCTGAAAGCAAGGGCAACACTTTAACCGATCATGGCCAGCGGTAAGCAAATGTAAACCTTGAGTAAAGACCATTGAAACAACTCGTAACACCCCCATAACGGTTAAGCACCTGGCCTGATCACAGGCAAGGCCACGATTTCTACCGGCAATCTAACGAGGTCGCCATGAACAGCGAAGAGCAAACCCTGATCGATGGACTGTTTTCACGGTTGCAGCAAGCCGAAACGGACTCAGCCCCCCGCGACGCCCAGGCCGAAGCGCGGATCAAGGAGCATATGACTCGCCAACCGGCCGCCGGGTACTACATGACCCAGTCGATCCTTGTTCAGGAACACGCGCTCAAGAGTCTCGACGCGCAGAACAAGCAACAGGCGCAGCAGATCCAGCAATTGCAGGATGAGTTGCAGCGGGCCAAGTCCGCACAAGCGGCCCCGGCGAGCAGCGGTGGTTTCCTGTCGAGCATCTTTGGCGGCGGTTCCCGTGATCCGCAACCGGCCCAGACCGCTCCGGCCTCTTCCGGCGGCGGCTGGCGTGAACCGGCGCGGCCGTCCTTTGGCCAGCCAGCGCCGCAACAGAACTATCAACAGCCACAACAACCTGCCGCTGCCCCCATTGGCAGCGGGTTCCTCGGTGGCGCGATGAAAACCGCCGCGGGCGTGGCCGGTGGTGTGTTGCTGGCCGAAGGCATCAGCAGCCTGTTCAACCACAACTCGCAACAGCCGCAGGTGGTGGAAGAGATCATCCGTGAAGAGCCGGCGCCCGCCAGTGACAACGGCAACTGGGGTAACGACGACCAGAAGTTCGCCGGCAATGACAGCTGGGGCAGCGACAATGCCTCGGACAGTTTTGCCGACAGCGACTATTCCGACGATTCCTCTTCCTTTGGCGACGACGATTCCTTCGTCTGACCCTCCCGGCCCGGGGCGCTGAGCCGCCCCGGTCTGATTTTTCCCGGCAACCTTCTCGCGGCTGGCATACTGGCACCCTTTCCGGGCCCTGGCGCCTGGCTGTCATGGGGAAGTGCGGTGAAGAAAATTGCAGTGTTCGCCGATGTACAAAACCTCTACTACACCGTCCGCCAGGCCTATGGTTGCCATTTCAACTACGCCGCCCTGTGGGCTGATATCAGCGCGCGGGGGCAGATCGTCGAGGCCTATGCGTATGCCATCGACCGCGGTGACAGCAAGCAGCAGCAGTTCCAGCAGATCCTGCGCAACCTGGGGTTCACGGTAAAGCTCAAGCCGTATATCCAGCGCAGCGACGGTTCGGCCAAGGGTGACTGGGACGTGGGCATCACCATCGACATCATGGACGCCGCCGACCACGTCGACGAAATTGTGCTGGCCTCCGGTGACGGCGATTTCGACATGCTGCTCGACCGCATCATCCACAAGCACGGCGTCGAAGCCGTGGCCTACGGTGTACCGGGGCTGACGGCCAACTCATTGATACGTGCCGCCAGCCGCTACGTGCCGATCGAAGGCGCGTTGCTGCTCAAATAAGCACAGCGGCTTAATAAATAAAGGGTTAGACGGAGTTGGAACAGGTTTGGAACGTATAGCGGTCATCGACTTTGAAACCACCGGCATCACCCCGAGCAGCCACTGCCGGGCCACGGAAATCGCGGTGGTTATCCTCGAGCGCGGCCAGATCGTGGACCGCTACCAGAGCCTGATGAACGCCGGTGTGCGCGTGCCCGGTTTTATCGAGCAACTCACCGGCATCAGCAACGCCATGCTGCGCAGCGCCCCGCCGGCCGAGCGGGTGATGAACGAAGTCAACGAATTCGTCGGCACCACGCCGCTGATGGCGCACAACGCCGCGTTCGACCAGAAGTTCTGGGATTTCGAACTGGGCCTGATCCGCCGCACCCGCCTGCAAAAATTCGCCTGCTCCCTGCTGCTGGCCCGCCGCCTGATGCCGGCTGCGCCCAACCACAAGCTCGGCACCCTCAACGCCTACGCGAAACTGCCCCACACCGGCCAGGCCCACCGCGCGCTGGCGGATGCGGAAATGGCCGCCAACCTCACGGCGCACCTGGCCCAGGAACTGCGGCGTACCCATGGCTTGCGCGAACTGTCCCACGACCTGCTGTGCACCCTGCAGAAAGTGCCGGCGGCGAAGATCAATGAGCATCTGAAGAAACATCGCGGGTTCTGATAGAACAACGCCGTTCAAAAAAATGTGGGAGGGGGCTTGCTCCCGATGGACATAGGTATCTAAACAACTTTGGCTCAACGCTCAACGCCCGGCAGATAGAGCTGTTGTGGTGAGCGGGCTTGTCCCGCGTTGGGCTGCGTAGCAGCCCCAGTAGAGAAGAACGCGGTGTATCAGACACTCTGTAGAGGCCGGTTTTGGGGCTGCTTCGCAGCCCAACGCGGGACAAGCCCGCTTGCCACAGGGAGATTTGTCAGGGTCTGGAAGGTTGTGTAGATACCCATGCCCCGATGGCGGTAGATCAGGCAACCGTTTTGCCATTGACCTCCAACTGCCCCAACGGCACCCGCCGCTCGATCGCGCTCGACAAAATGATCGAGGTCTTGCTGAACCCGAATTTCGCCAGCCGATTGATCAAGTTCTCCAGCTCCGGCATCGAGCCCACCGCCGCTTGCATGATCACGCACGGATCGCCCGTTACCCGGTGGCATTCGGTCAACTCCGGGATTTCGGCCAGTGCGTCATAGACCTTCTGGTTGCCGTGGTTGGTCAGCCGCAGTTCGATCACGCACTGAATCGGCAAGCCCACTTTCGAAAAATCCACCTTGGCCTGGTACCCGGTGATCACCCCGCTGGCTTCCAGCTTGGCCACGCGTTCGGCCACGGCGGGGGCGGAGAGGTTTACCGTGCGGGCCAGTTGCGCGTAGGAGGCGCGGCCGTCTTCGAGCAGGGCGCTGAGGAGCATGCGGTCGTATTTGTCCATCGGAAGGCTCCAGTTGCGCGTGGCTTTCGAAAGCATGGTTTATAGCCCTCATAACCATGTTTTGAAAAGTGTATGGGCGGTTTAAACAGGTTTTGTAACTTATGTTTAACAACCTGCCTTTTTAGAATAAGCCTCTCTTATCTCTGCCTTCGAGCCGCCCAATGCCTGGCACACGTCGCTTTCCCTTACCGTTGATCGCCGCCTTTTTTGCACTGTATGTGATTTGGGGTTCCACCTACCTGGTGATTCGCATCGGCGTTGAATACTGGCCACCGCTGATGCTGGGCGGCATTCGCTTTTTGCTGGCGGGTGCGGCGATGTATGGCTTTTTGCGTTGGCGTGGGGCGCCGGCGCCGACCTGGGAGCAGTGGAAGGCCGCTGCCAAGATCGGTATTTTGCTGCTGACCTTCGGCAATGGCGCGGTGAGTGTGGCCGAGCACACTGGGGTGTCGTCCGGCGTGGCGGCGCTGGCGGTGGCGACCGTGCCGTTGTTCACCTTGCTGTGTGGGTATTTCTGGGGCGCGCGCAATACCCGGCTGGAATGGGCCGGGGTGATCCTGGGCATGATCGGCATCGCCATGCTCAACATGGGCAGCACGTTGCAGTCGAGCCCCATGGGCGCCGCTTTATTGTTGTTTGCAGCGGCGTCGTGGGCGTTTGGTTCGGTGTGGAGCCGGCGCCTGCCGTTGCCGCCGGGCGCTATGGCCAGTGCCGCAGAAATGCTGGTGGCCGGGGTGACACTGTTGATCGCCAGCGCGCTGACCGGTGAGCGCCTGCAAGCCATGCCGCCGCTGGAAGGCTGGCTGGCCCTGGCTTACCTGGCCGTGTTCGGCTCGATCATCGCCTTCAACGCCTATATGTACCTGCTCAAGCACGTACGCCCGGCAGCCGCGACCAGCTATGCCTACGTCAACCCTGCCGTCGCAGTGTTGCTGGGGATTGTGTTCATCGGCGAGACCATCGGTCTGGAAGAGGCCCTGGCCATGCTGGTGATTATCAGCGCCGTGCTGTTGATCAGCCTGCCCCAGTGGCGAAAGCCCAAGCCGGAAATAAGGTAAACTGCCGCGCATTACGCCCTTGCGCTGAATTTTTCCTACGGTAACTACATGACTTTCGCCACACTTGGCCTGATCGAACCCTTGCTGCGCGCCCTTGAGACGCTCGGCTACCAGACCCCGACGCCGGTGCAGGCGCAAGCCATTCCGGCGGTGCTCGCCGGTCGCGACCTGATGGCCGCGGCCCAGACCGGCACCGGCAAGACCGCCGGTTTCGCCGTGCCGCTGCTGCAACTGCTGACCATGGAAGGGCCGAAAGTCGCCGCCAACTCGGCGCGCGCGCTGATCCTGTGCCCGACCCGTGAGCTGGCCGAGCAGGTTCACGCCAGCGTTGCCGAATACGCCCAGCACCTGCCGCTCACCACCTACGCGGTGTACGGCGGCGTGAGCATCAACCCGCAGATGATGAAGCTGCGCAAGGGCGTCGACATACTGGTCGCCACGCCGGGCCGCCTGATCGACCTGTTCCGCCAGAACGCGCTGAAACTCAACCAGCTGCAAACCCTGGTGCTGGACGAAGCCGACCGCATGCTCGACCTGGGCTTCTCCGAAGAACTGGCGAACATCTACCGCATGCTGCCGAAAAAGCGCCAGACGTTACTGTTCTCCGCGACCTTCTCCGATGACATTCGCCTGCTGGCCGGGCAGATGCTCAACGACCCGCTGACCATCGAAGTCAGCCCGCGTAACGTCGCCGCCAACACCGTCAAGCAATGGGTAGTGCCGGTGGACAAGAAGCGCAAGGCGGAGCTGTTTGTGCACCTGATGCGCAAAGGCCGCTGGAAGCAGGTGCTGGTGTTTGCCAAGACCCGTAACGGCGTGGATGCGCTGGTGGATAAGTTGCAGGGCCTGGGCATCAACGCCGATGGCATCCATGGCGACAAGCCGCAAGCCACGCGCCAGCGCGCGCTGGACCGTTTCAAATCGAGCGAAGTGCAGATCCTGGTCGCCACCGATGTAGCGGCCCGTGGCCTGGATATCGAAGACCTGCCGCTGGTGGTCAACTTCGACCTGCCGATCGTGGCGGAGGACTACATCCACCGCATCGGCCGGACCGGTCGCGCGGGTAACACCGGTGAGGCGATTTCCCTGGTGTGCGCCGATGAAGTCAACATGCTGTCGGCCATCGAGATGCTGACCCGCCAGACCTTGACCCGCAAGATGGAACAGGATTTCGAGCCGGAACACCGCGTGCCGGATACCGATGCCAGCGGTCAGGTGGTGAAGAAGCCGAAAAAACCGAAGAAGCCCAAGGCGTCCGGTGGTGGCGGTGGTAAACGCAACCTCGGCAAGTGGGTGGACAGTGGTGAAGTGGCGCCGTCGGAGCCTTCGATCAAGCCGGTGCGTAAGGTGCCGGTGTTTAATACCGGGCCGCGTAAGAAGAAGTGATTTTGCGGGGTGGCTGATGGCCTCATCGGGGGCAAGCCCCTCCCACATTTTGAATGTATTCACAAATCAAACTGTGGGGGCTTGCCCCCGATGGCGGCTTTGAATCCACCGCAGATCTCAGCGGTTGAGCCACTCCAACATCCCCCGCCCAGCCGCTCTGCCACTGGCAAAACACCCCGTCAGCAAATACCCCCCGGTCGGCGCTTCCCAGTCCAGCATCTCCCCCGCACAAAACACCCCCGGCAATTGCTTGAGCATCAGCCGCTCATCCAACGCCTCAAAGGGCACACCGCCTGCGGTGCTGATGGCTTCATCCATCGGCCGTGTCTTCACTACTGTCAGCGGCAACGCCTTGATAGCCCCCGCCAACTGCGCCGGGTCGTTGAAGTGTTCGGCGGGTGCCAACTCGCGCAGCAGCGCCGCCTTGACCCCATCGAGGCCCAATTGACTGTGCAAATGCTTGCTCATCGAGCGTGAGCCACGCGGCTTGGTCAAGGCGTCCTGGACCTTGTCCAATGGCTTGCTCGGCAGCAAATCGATATGCACCGTCGCCGAGCCATTACGGTTGATCGCCTCACGAATCGGCGCCGACAGCGCGTAGATCAAACTGCCCTCGATACCGGTGGCGGTGATCACGCATTCGCCGAGTCGCGGCTTGTCATCCCCCAGGCCAATGGCGACGTTTTTCAACGGTGCGCCGGCGAATTTGCTGACCATCAATTCACTCCAGGCCGACACCTCGAAGCCGCAATTGCTGGGTTGCAGTGCCACGTAAGGCACGCCTTTATCCTCCAGCAGCTTGAGCCAGGCGCCGTCGGAACCCAGGCGCGACCAACTGCCGCCGCCCAAGGCCAACAGCACAGCATCGCTGTGAACAACTTTTTCGCCGTCCGGGCTGTGGATAAGTAGATCACCCTCGGCATTCCAGCCCACCCAACGGTGCCGGGTGTGGATAACCACACCCTGGTCGCGCAGGCGTTTGAGCCAGGCACGTAATAGCGGGGCGGCTTTCATATCGGTAGGAAATACACGACCGGAGGTGCCGACAAAGGTTTGAATACCCAGACCATGAATCCACTCGCACAACGCCTCGGCCCCAAACCCGCGCAGCATCGGCGCCATATTCGCGGCACGCTCGGCGTAGCGCGACAGGAACGCGGGGTACGCTTCGGAGTGGGTGATGTTCATGCCGCCCACGCCGGCCAGCAGGAATTTGCGCCCCACCGAGGGCATGCCGTCGTACAGGTCTACTCGCACCCCGGCCAGGCTCAAGACTTCGGCGGCCATCAGCCCGGCAGGGCCACCGCCGATGATGGTGACGTGTCGAGAGGAAATATCGGGCATGGGCAGGGCTACGATCGCGGAAATAGGCCGAGCATTCTACCCGAGGCGCGCGGCGCTGCCTGATCAAAAAACGTACAGCTTCCTACAGGCTATACGGATGCAGGCTTTCAGACGCTTACGCTCAAGTTATCCACAGGCCGTTCCACAGGCATTGTGGGTAACGCCCACACTTCAATGACACCCTGATGACGTCCACACCCGCTGCGCGCTGTGGTGCAGGATCCCGTGGCGGCGGGCCAGGGCCGGGCGATCCTTGCTGTAGCCGCCACCGATCACGCCCATCACCGGGATGTCGCGGCCCAGGCAATGGCGCATCACGCTTTCATCGCGGGCGGCCACGCCTGCGTCTGTCAGCTTGAGGTAACCGAGGGCGTCATCCTTGTGCACATCGACGCCGGCGTCGTAGAGCACCAGGTCCGGCTGGTAGAGCGGCAGCAGGTAGTTGAGGGCGTCGTCCACCACCGTGAGGTAGTCGGCATCGCCCATGCCCATGGGCAGCGGGATGTCCCAATCGCTCTGGGCTTTGCGCGCAGGGAAGTTCTTTTCGCAGTGCAGGGACACGGTGATTGCATCCGGCATGTCGTGGAGGATGCGCGCGGTGCCGTCGCCCTGGTGCACGTCGCAGTCGAAGATCAGCACGCGGTTGACCCGGCCGCTGGCCAGCAGGTAATGGCTGATCACCGCCAGGTCATTGAAGATGCAAAAGCCCGCCGGGTAGTCGTAGTGGGCGTGGTGGGTACCGCCCGCCAGGTGGCAGGCCAGGCCATGTTCCAGCGCCTGCTCCGCCGCCAGGATCGAGCCGCCGACCGCGCGCACGGTGCGCCGGGCCAGGGCTTCGCTCCAGGGCAGGCCAAGGCGCCGTTGGTCTTCGCGGGACAACTCGCCGCTCATGTAGCGTTCGATATACCCAGGTTCATGGGCGAGGGCCAGAATCTCCGGTGGGCACAACGATGGGCGCAGCAATTGGCTGTCCTCGGTCAGGCCGCTGGCCACCAGGTGGTCACGCAGCAGGCGGAACTTGTCCATGGGGAACCGGTGGTCTGCCGGGAACTCGGGGCTGTAGTCATCGTGGTAGATCAATGGCAAAGGCATGGGATTTTCTGACGGGGGTCTGCGAAGGATCTTACCAGCGCTGTACACTCACGCACATGGCAAGGGGAGGGGACCCATGGAGGAGATATTGCAATTGGAAAGCGCGCGCCTGGTCATGCGCCAGTGGCGCGATGCAGACCTGACGGAATTCGCGCGCATGTGTGCCGACCCGCAGGTGATGCGCTATTTCCCGGCCAGATTGAGCCACCTGGAAAGCGCCGCCCTGATCGGCCGGATTCGCGGCCACTTCGCCGAATACGGTTTTGGCCTGTGGGCCCTGCAACGCAAGGACACGGGTGAGTTCATCGGCCTGACCGGGTTGCAGAACGTCAGCTTCGAAGCGGGCTTTACCCCCGCAGTGGAAATCGGCTGGCGCCTGGCCCGTGAGCATTGGGGCCTGGGTTATGCCAGTGAGGCGGCCTGGACCGCGCTGCGCTGTGGTTTCGACCGTTTGCAGTTGGACGAAATCGTCGCCTTCACCACTCAAGCCAATCTGCCATCACAAAAAGTCATGCAGGCCATCGGTATGCATTACGATCCCCAGGCAGATTTTGCACACCCCAAGGTCGCAGCCGATGACCCGCTGCGCCCCCACGTTTTGTACCGCATCACCCGCGCCCAATGGTTGGACACGCTGCACGGATAAGCAGCCCGGAATGCCCTATCGATTGTTGTAGGAGTTGCTCTATGAGCCAAGTATTGGAAGATCTGGTGGACTTGCTGACCCTGGAGCCGATCGAGGAAAACCTCTTTCGCGGCCGCAGCCAGGACCTGGGTTTTCGCCAACTGTTCGGTGGCCAGGTGCTCGGCCAGTCGCTGTCGGCCGCCAGCCAGACCGTCGAAGAAGCGCGGCATGTGCATTCCCTGCATGGCTATTTCCTGCGCCCCGGCGATGCGAAGTTGCCGGTGGTGTACTCGGTGGACCGTGTACGCGATGGCGGCAGTTTCAGCACCCGCCGCGTGACGGCGATCCAGAAGGGCCACCCGATCTTCACCTGCAGCGCTTCGTTCCAGTACGACGAGGCCGGCTTCGAGCACCAGACCACCATGCCCGTGGTGGTCGGCCCGGAAAACCTGCCGTCGGAGCTGGAGCTGACCCAGCAGCGCGCGCACCTGATCCCCGAGCATATGCGCGACAAGCTGCTGTGCCCCAAGCCCATCGAAGTGCGCCCGGTCACCGAAAAAGACCCGTTCAACCCGCAGCCGTCCGACCCGGTCAAATACGTGTGGTTTCGCGCCGATGGTGCCCTGGCGGATACGCCGGCGCTGCACAAATACCTGCTGGCCTACGCCTCCGACTTCGGCCTGCTGACCACCTCGTTGCTGCCCCACGGCAAGACTGTTTGGCAGAAAGACATGCAGGTCGCCAGCCTCGACCACGCGTTGTGGTTCCACGCCGACCTGCGTGCCGATGACTGGTTGCTGTACGCCATGGACAGCCCATGGGCCGGCAATTCCCGTGGGTTCTCCCGCGGCAGCGTGTACAACCGCGCCGGGCAACTGGTGGCGTCGGTGACCCAGGAAGGTTTGATCCGCCATCGCAAGGATTGGGCATGAGCCTGACGGACGTTAAGCACTGGGTGTTCGACATGGACGGCACCCTGACGGTGGCGGTGCATGACTTTGCGGCGATTCGCGTGGCCCTGGATATTCCCCCCGAGGACGACATCCTCACTCACCTTGCCGCATTACCGGCGGACATCGCAGCGGCCAAGCACGCCTGGTTGCTGGAACATGAGCGCGAGCTGGCGCTGGGCTCCGTCGCGGCGGACGGTGCGGTGGAACTGGTGCGCGAGCTGGCCGGGCGCGGTTATCGCCTGGGCATTTTGACCCGCAATGCGCGGGAGTTGGCGCATATCACCCTGGAGGCGATTGGCCTGGCGGACTGCTTTGCCGTGGACGATGTGCTGGGGCGCGACGATGCGCCGCCCAAGCCCGATCCGGGTGGGTTGTTGAAATTGGCGGCGGCGTGGGATGTATCGCCGAGCGAGATGGTGATGGTCGGCGATTACCGTTTTGACCTGGACTGCGGCCGGGCGGCAGGGGCGCGGACGGTGTTGGTCAACCTGCCGGAGAACCCGTGGCCGGAGCTGGCGGATTGGCATGCTGCAGATTGCGCGGTACTGCGCCGGATGATTTAGGCCAGGCAATAGAGATCAAATGTGGGAGGTGCGGTTTCTTCAGTTAATGCTGGGAAAACAGTACCTTCTGGCCCTCGGGCGACGTAAACATCCTATCTCCGTCATGCCCCACCCCCGGCACTTCCACCAGCGTCTGGCGCAACTGCGGATGGCGCTGCTTGAGGTAGTCAAAGTAGTTGTGCCCGCGAATCAGCCGATACGCGCCCTGGGTCTCGGCTTCGCAGCTTTTATCCAGTGCCGGGTGGTTCGGGTCGGTGTCCTGCTGGCCCAGCAGGTAAGTGATGGTGCGTGATACGTAGGCCTGTTCCAGCTGCTCGGCGCTTTGGCCGTTGGCGTAGGCCGGCAGGTGCTGCATGCCGTACTTCCAGGCGTTGAAGCCCGGGCAACTGGCGGTCTCGAACTTCACCGGCCGCTGTGGGCTGAAGTAGGCATAGGACGAGGGGTTGGCCACCACATAACGCAGGCGGATGCCCTCGGTTTGCAGGGTCGGGTGCGCGTGGCCGGTGAGGGCGAAGCGCTGCACCACCTGGCCGCCGCCGGAATGGCCGGCGACCACGATTTCCTTCAGCGCCGGGAACAGCGTGCGGTTGCCCAGGTGCTTGATGATCTGGTCGAGGGCGCCGAAAGAGCTGATCTGGCCCGGGCCGGTCGAGGCGTCGCCGGCCATCCAGTCATTGCCCTTCCAGCGCAGCACCTGGTTGCCCAGGTGGTTGCGCTTCATGTCGGACCCGTTCAGAAACTGCGGCGCGATTACCAGGGTGTTGGCGGCGACGCCGGCGTGTTCGGCGGCATCCATTCCGCTTTGCAGGTAGGTCTGCGCATTACGCAGGCGCCCGTGCACGATGATCAACGCGCGGGTGACGTCGGGCAGTGGCTGGCGCCAGTCCTGGCTCAGGCCGAGGCTGAGATCGCCGGCCTCCAGATGAAAACGCTCGGGGCTGACCACCTTGACGCCATGCTCGGCGGCCCAGGCGGATGATGAGATGAGCAACAGGCCCAACAGCAGTCCCAATCGTTGATTCATTTATAGGCTCTTGGCAGCGAACGTGTCGCATTGAGTGATCTGGCCCTGGGCGAAGCCGGTCTTGAACCAGCGCACCCGCTGTGCCGAGGTGCCGTGGGTAAACGAGTCCGGCACCACGCGTCCCTGGCCCTGCTGCTGCAAACGGTCATCGCCGATGGCGTTGGCCGCATTCAGCGCTTCTTCAATATCGCCCGGTTCCAGCCAGTTCAGGCGCTTTTGCGCACGGTTGGCCCACACACCGGCGAAGCAGTCGGCTTGCAGCTCCTGGCGCACCAGCAGGCCACCGTCGCCTTGCATCTGCCGGCCTTGCTGGCGTGCGGCCTGGATCTTCGACGAAATGCCCAGCAATGTTTGTACGTGGTGCCCGACTTCGTGGGCGATCACATAGGCCTGGGCGAAATCGCCGGCCGCCTGGAAGCGTTGGGACATTTCCCGGAAGAAATCCAGGTCCAGATAAACCTGCTGATCCGCCGGGCAATAGAACGGGCCGCTGGCCGAGGTGGCGCCACCACAGGCGGAATTGACCCGGCCACGGAACAGGATCAGTTTCGGGTTTTTGTAGACCAGGCCGTTTTCCTTGAACACCTGGCCCCAGGTGTCTTCGGTATCGCCCAGCACCGCGCGTACGAAGTCGGCTTGCTCATCGTTGGCCGGCGGCGCCTGGCGTGACTGCGTACTCACCGAGGGCGCCTGTTCCATCTGGCCGGTCAACTGGCCGAGGATCTGCATCGGGTCCTGGCCGGTCAGCCAGCCGATGCCGACGATCAGCACAATCGCGGTCAGGCTCAGGCCCTTGCCGCCGCCAAAGCGCATCCCGCCACCGCCGCCGCCACTGTCATCGCGGGCATCCACCACGTTGTCGCTGCGTCGGCCTTTTTTCCATAGCATGGGGCAATCCTCTGTGTGCTAACCGTGATTGAGTATGGTCGGTATTAACGGCAATAGCCTTCGCCGGTGGCGACGATCAGGCAGTCTTTTTTGTCCGCCAGCCATTTCAGCCCGGTCGCTTCTCCGTCGCCGGCGCGTAGGAGTTGCGGGCCGTCCGGACGGGTGAAGGCGATGCCGTCTTCGGCCGCTTCACCCTTGAAGGTGCCCGAGTCGTCGGCGTCGAGGCCGTATTGCATGGTCAGGAGGTAATGGCCACGGCCGACGCTGTCGTCCTTGACGATGGTCAGGTGCAGGCCTTCGACGCCGATCCATTTGCCGACCCATTTATCCGTGGGCGGGGTTTCGGGTACCAGGGTGGCCTGCACGGAAGGCGGCGCAGGTTTGGGCGCTGGCGTGGACGCCTGGTTGCAGGCGGTCAGCAGGGCAAGGGCAGAAAGAACAAAAAGAATTTTTTTCATCGCGGCAAGGCCTTGGTTAAAAAGTATGCAATGCGCAGGCTAAGGTGCTGCGTTGGACTCGAATCCAGTGATTTAGTGCGCTGTTCGCCCGGTGTTTGGTTATGCTCTTGGGGCAGGCGCCAGCCCGGCTGCTAGATTACCGGGTTGAGCGCTGTTTCGTTCAGTGCTCAGCGTTCCGCTCGCCACGCAAGAGAATTCCATGACTGTCAGCACCCCCCTTTCCGGCGTCAACCATCCTTTCAAAGGCATTTTGCTGATCGTGTTGGCGACATTCCTGTTCTCCAGCCACGATGCCTTGTCCAAATACCTGGCCGGGTTCTACCCGATCGTGATGGTGGTGTGGGTGCGCTACGTGGTGCACACCTTGCTGATGGCCGGGATTTTCCTGCCGCAATCAGGGCTGCGCGTGCTGCGCAGTAAACGCCCGGGGATGCAGGTGGTGCGGGCCTTGTGCCTGTTGGGCACCAGCCTGTTTTTCACCACGGCGCTGCATTACATCCCGTTGGCGGAAGCCACGGCGGTGAACTTCCTCGCGCCGATCCTGGTGACGGCACTGTCGGTGCCGCTGCTTGGCGAACACGTGACACGCGGCCAATGGCTGGCGGTGATCTGCGGTTTCGTCGGCGTGCTGGTGATCATTCACCCAGGCGGTGAGTTGTTCACGCCCGCGGTGTTACTGCCGCTGTGCTCGGCGCTGTTCTTCTGCTTCTACCAACTGCTTACGCGCATCCTCAGCCAATACGACACGCCCACCACCAGCAACTTCTTCGCCGGGCTGTGCAATACCTTGGTGATGAGTGCGATGGTGCCGTTCTTCTGGCAGGTTCCCACGCTGTGGCATGGCGTGTTGATGCTGGCGCTGGGCACCTGTGGGATGACCGCGCACTTGATGCTGACCCAGGCGTTTCGCTTCGCGGCACCGGCCTTGCTGGCGCCGTTCGGCTATTGCCAGATCGTCTTCGCGGGGTTGTTGGGCTGGCTGGTGTTCAACCATACCCCCGATGTGACCACGGTGGTCGGCATCGGGGTGATCTGCATGAGCGGTCTGGCCGCTGCCTGGCAGCAGCGGCGCAGGTGATCAGGCGTCTACGGTCGGAATCTTGCGCGGTGCCATGAAGTACATCCAGGTCAGCGCAATGAAGTACATCGCCGGGATCAGGGTGAACAACACGGTGTAGTTGTTGTTGGTCACGGTGAGGATGTGGCCGACGATCTGGGTCATGAACATGCCGCCGATGGCCGCACACATGCCGCCGAAACCGAACACCGTACTCATCATGTGCTTGGGCGTGTAGTCCATCACCAGGCTCCAGATGTTGGCGGTCCACGCCTGGTGCGCACCGATGGCCAGGGAAATGGCAAACACCGCGACCCACAGCTGGCTGGAACCGGCCGCCATGATCACGCCGACGATGCAGCAGGCAAACAGCAGCATTGACAGCAACCGCGCCTTGATCGAGTTCATCCCCCGACCGATCAGGAACGAAGACAGAATCCCCCCGCCCACACTGCCGAAGTCGGCGGTCAGATAGATGATGATCAGCGGGATACCCATCTGGGTCACGTTGATGCCCAGGTTGTATTGCTGGTTCAGGAACGGCGGCAGCCAATACAGGTAGAACCAGAACACCGGTGCGGTGAGTGCATAAGCGATGGCAAAGGCCCAGGTGCCGCGCATGCGCAGGATGCGGCTGAACGGTACGCCGGGTTGTTCCGGTTCGACTTCCCGTTGCACGTAGTCCAGTTCGGATTGTTTAACGCTCGGGTGGTCTTCCGGGTTGTAGTACTTCAAGCCCCAGAACACCAGCCAGATCGCGCCCAGCGACGCCATGCACAGGAACGCAGCCTGCCAGCCCCACACATGCAGGATCAACGGCAGCAGCATCGGCGTCATCATCGCGCCGACGTTGGTACCGGCGTTGAAGATACCGGTGGCCACCGCACGCTCACCGGCGGGGAACCACAGGCGGGTGGTCTTCACGCAGGCCGGGTAGTTGGCGGCTTCGGTCAGCCCGAGGATAAAGCGGCAGACCATAAAACCGACCGCCGAAGTGGCCAAGCCATGGGCGCCAGTGGCCAGGCTCCACAACAGTACGGCGCAGAAGAACACGCGCTTGACGCCCACGCGGTCGATGAGTCGGCCTTGCAGCACGAAGCCGATGGCGTAGCCGACCTGGAACCAGAAGTTGATGTTGGCGTAGTCCATCGCCGTCCAGCTCATTTCCTTGGCCAGGATCGGTTGCATCACGCCCAGGGCGGCGCGGTCGATGTAGTTGAGGGTGGTGGCGAAGAACACCAGGGCCAGCATGCCCCAGCGGGTTTTACCCACGGCCATGGCGCCGCGGATCTTGTCGCCGATGCCGGCGTGCGGGGTGCCCGGGCGCGCGGCCAGGGCGGAATTTTGCGAAGGCATGTGGTTGTACCCGTTTTTTGAAATTTTTATGAGGTGTTGTGGGTCTTCTTTTGGGTGTCGCTGCGTGATTGATGGTGCGCAGTGGCTAAAAAATCGTCAATTCGCCAAAGAGGCTTAGTGTTCGATAATCGCACCAAAAACTAACCGGTTCGTACATTTTAATTGCTGCGGGTAGTCTGGGGGCGAATAATTTGCCATAAACAACAATTGCCGGGAGTCACCCATGCAACGTTCCATCGCCACCGTGTCTTTGAGCGGTACCCTGCCGGAGAAGCTCGAAGCCATTGCCGCCGCCGGGTTCGATGGGGTTGAGATCTTCGAGAACGACCTGTTGTATTACGACGGCAGCCCTCGGGAAGTTAGGCAGATGTGCGCCGACCTCGGCATTGCCATCACCTTGTTCCAGCCGTTTCGCGACTTTGAAGGCTGCCGCCGCGATCGCTTGGCGCGCAACCTGGAGCGCGCCGAGCGCAAGTTCGACCTGATGCAGGAACTGGGCACCGACCTGGTGCTGGTGTGCAGTAACGCTTCGGCCGATTGCGTCGGGGATGAACGCATCCTGCTCGACGACCTCGGCCTGTTGGCCGAACACGCCGGCCGTCGCGGCCTGCGCATTGGTTATGAAGCGTTGGCCTGGGGCAAGCATGTGAACACCTGGCAGCAGGTGTGGAACCTGGTGCGCCAGGTCGATCACCCGAGCCTTGGGGTGTTGCTCGACAGCTTCCACACGCTGTCGCTCAAGGGCGACCCGAGTGCCATCGCGCAGATCCCCGGCGACAAGATCTTCTTTGTGCAAATGGCCGACGCGCCGATCCTGGCCATGGATGTGCTGGAGTGGAGCCGGCATTTTCGCTGCTTCCCCGGCCAGGGTGAATTCGACTTGGCGGGGTTCCTCGCGCCGATCATCAAGAGCGGCTACACCGGGCCGTTGTCCCTGGAAATTTTCAACGATGGCTTTCGCGCCGCCCCAACCCGCGCGAATGCGGCGGATGGCCTGCGCTCCCTGCTGTACCTGGAAGAGAAAACCCGCGAGCGCCTGCAACAGGAGGCCCCCGCGCAACCTGTCGAGATTCTGTTTGATACCCCGGCGGCCAGCGAATACGACGGTATTGAGTTCCTTGAGTTCGCCGTGGATGAAAACCTCGGCGCCAAGCTCACCCATTGGCTGGAACGCCTGGGTTTCGTCAAGGCCGGCCAGCACCGCTCCAAGAGCGTGAGCCTGCTGCGCCAGGGCGACATCAACCTGATCCTCAACTGCGAACCCTATTCCTTCGCGCATAACTTTTTCGAGGCCCATGGGCCGTCGTTGTGCGCCACGGCGATTCGGGTCAAGGACAGCGCCAAGGCCCTGGAACGGGCGGTGGCCTACAAGGGCCAGCCCTATCGCGGCCTGGTCGGGCCCAACGAGTTGGAGCTGGCGGCAGTACGTGCGCCGGACGGTAGCCTGATTTACCTGGTGGATCAGAGTGAGGGGGGGATCTACGACACCGACTTCAATCTGCAAGCGTCCAGCGCTGCCGGCGGTGGTTTGCTGCGCATCGACCATATGGCCATGGCCTTGCCGGCCGACAGCCTCGACAGCTGGGTGCTGTTCTACAAGAGCCTGCTGGATTTCGAAGCCGATGACGAAGTGGTGCTGCCCGACCCTTACGGCCTGGTGAAGAGCCGTGCGCTGCGCAGCCGTTGCAGCTCGATTCGCTTGCCGCTGAATATTTCCGAGAACCGCAACACCGCGATTTCCCACGCGCTGTCGAGCTATCGCGGCTCGGGTGTGCATCACATTGCCTTTGACTGCGCGGATATTTTTGCCGAAGTGCGCCGTGCCAAGGAGGCCGGGGTGCCGCTGCTGGATATTCCGCTCAACTACTACGATGACCTGGCCGCGCGCTTTGATTTCGATGATGAGTTCCTCAGCGAACTGGCGTACTACAACGTGTTGTACGACCGTGACGCCCAGGGCGGTGAGTTGTTTCATGTGTACACCGAGCCCTTCGAAGGACGGTTTTTCTTCGAGATCATCCAACGCAAGAACGGTTACGCCGGCTACGGCGCGGCCAACGTAGCGGTGCGCCTGGCGGCGATGGCCAAATCCCGCAGCGGCGCGGTGCGCCAGGCGCGTTTATAACGGTGGGCCAGGTGCTTCCTTCGTAAGACGCCTCGGCCCATAATCGCGGCCTGCACAATAAAAATGGCCGTGAGCGCACCATGACCTCAAGTCCCGAACTCCCCGCGGTGTCAGACGCACCGCGCAAGAGTCGTAAGAACAACCCGGAAAAGACCCGCGAGAACATTCTCCAGGAAGCCATCGTCGAGTTTGTTCAGCAGGGCCTGTCCGGCGCTCGCGTGGATGCCATCGCCGAGCGCATCCATACCTCCAAACGCATGATCTATTACTACTTCGGCAGCAAGGAGCAGTTGTACGTCGAGGTGCTGGAGAAGCTCTACGGCGATATTCGCAACACCGAAACGCGGATGAACCTCACCGCCCTGGAACCGCGTGAGGCGATCCGGCGGCTGGTGGAGTTCACCTTCGATCACCACGATCAGAACGTCGATTTCGTGCGAATCGTCAGCATCGAAAATATCCACAATGCCGAGTACGTGAAACGCACCGAAACCATCAAGGCGATGAACAGCAAAATCCTCGAGGGGCTAGGGGTGACGTTGCGCCGGGGCGCCGAGATGGGGCTGTTTCGCGAAGGGCTGGAACCGTTGGACGTGCACCTGCTGATCAACTCATTCAGCTTTTACCGGGTGTCCAACCGCCATACGTTCAGTGAGATCTTTCAGATCGACCTGTCGGATGAGGCGGTTAAACAACGGCATCGCGAGATGATTTGCGAATCGGTGCTGCGCTACCTGCAGGCCTGAGTACACCGCCTGACCCAATGGGGGAGGGCGCTTGCCCCCCCCTCCCACATTTCAGCTGTTCATGCTCTTGAAGTGCGCGAGCATCCGCTGCGCATCCGGCACCTCGCCACTGAACAACTCAAACGCCTTCACCGCCTGGAACACCGCCATGTTGCCGCCATCCAGGGTGCGGCAGCCCAAGGCGCGGGCATCGCGCAGCAGTTCGGTTTCCAGCGGGAAGTACACAATTTCAGCCACCCACAGTTCGGCTCTCAGCAGGGCCGCGGGCACCGGTGTGCCGGGCAGCTTGGCCATGCCCATGGGCGTGGTGTTGACCAAGCCATCGGCTTCGGCCATGGCGTTTTCAAGGTGGGTGCCGACCTGGGCGCGGCCGGCGCCGAAACGCTGGGCGAGGTTATCCACAAGGTCGCGGGCGCGGCTGGCGTCCACGTCGAAAATACTCAAGTGTTCCACACCTTCTGCCAATAGCGCATGTGCCACCGCTGCGCCGGCACCGCCCGCGCCCATCTGCACCACGCGTTGGCGCGGCACATCGTTGAGGTTGCGGCGAAAGCCTTCGGCAAATCCCAGGCAGTCGGTGTTATGGCCGATGCGCTTGCCGTCCTTGAACACCACGGTGTTGACCGCGCCGATGCCTCGGGCCTCGTCGGACAAATCATCGAGCAACGGCAGGATTGCCTGCTTGCACGGGTAAGTAATGTTCAACCCGGTGAAGTGCATCAACTCGGCAGCCTCCAGCAGGTCGGGCAGGGCGTTGATGTCCAGGTGCAGGGGCTCAAGGTCAATCAGGCGATACAGGTAGCGCAAGCCTTGGGCGTCGCCTTCCTGCTCATGCAGCGCAGGGGTGCGGGAAGCCTGGATGCCGGCGCCGATCAGGCCGGCGAGGATGCGCGGTTTCATCGGGCCGACCCCTTCAACAACTGGCTGAAATGTTCCAGGGCCAAGTGGTAGCCATGGCTGCCAAAGCCCGCGAGCACCGCCTTGGCGATGGGCGACACAAACGAGTGATGCCGAAACGCCTCGCGCGCATGCACATTGGATAAGTGCACCTCGATCACCGGCACTTCACTGGCCACCAGGGCATCGCGAATCGCCACCGAGGTGTGGGTCCAGGCTGCCGGGTTGATCACGATACCGGCGCAGCGGGCGCGGGCGCCGTGGATCCAGTCCAGCAGTTCGCCTTCGTGGTTGGTCTGGCGGAATTCGATTTTGAGCCCCAGTTGTTCGGCGCTGCGGCCGCACAGGGCAGCGACGTCGGCCAGGGTTTCGTGGCCGTAGGTCGCAGGCTCGCGGGTGCCGAGCAGGTTGAGGTTGGGGCCGTTGAGCACCAACACGATGGGCGGCATACGGGGGATCTCCACAGTTCTTGTTGGTTGTGGGGATAAAATGTACTGGTTAGTTAATTTGGTCAATTGATGACGGCAGATGTGTTCGATTACCGAACCGTTAATCAGACGTGTCCGGCGCTCGAATCAGATTAGATATCAATTGAAAATCATTCTCGACAACGCTTAAGATGCCCGCCTGTTTCCTTTACATTCCAGGGAGTCGGTTTGTCGGACGTGGATCTCAAAGGCCTGTTTCTCAAGCACGCCGATACCCTGCGCGGGTATCTGGCGCGCAAGGTACGGGACCCGCAGTTGGCGGCCGACCTGGTGCAGGAGAGCTTCCTGCGCCTGGCGGAAAAACCCGCCGGCGAGCGTATCGACAACTCCCAGGGCTATCTCTATCGAACGGCGAGCAATCTGCTGATCGACCATATTCGCCAGGAAGCGCGGCGCAAGACAGACTCCGTGCCCCATGAGGCGCTGGCCGAGATTGAAGATGAAGTGGCCGGGTTGGAGGCTCAGGCAATGGCGCAGCAACAGCGACAGGCATTGAAGCAGGCGTTGGCGGAATTGCCGGAACGCACCCAGCAGATCTTCCGTCTGAACCGTATAGAGGGCATGACCCACGCCCAGGTCGCCCGGCATTTGGATATCTCCGACAGCTCCGTGCAAAAGCACCTGGCCAAGGCGCTGGCATATGTGATGCAGCGCTTGCAGGACGGCGAGGTGGAGCCAGCCGACGAATGAATTACGGAAAAACCTCAGCTCAGACGTCACAGCGTCATATAACGAAAAATTCGAGATTCACACGTGAATAGCCAGGGTCCGCAACAGCACAGCATTACCGAGGAGGCCGCCGAGTGGGCGGTGCGCCTGCACGCCGGTGCCCTGACCGACCAGGAGCAGGCCGAGCTGCGCCAGTGGATCGCCTGCGACAGCCGCCACGAAGCGGCGCTGCGCTTTGCCGAACAGACCTGGGCGGCGTTGGGCGAGGTGCATAAGGACGAGACCGTTCACCGCCAGCGCCCCGCGACCG